>JAWKNW010000014.1 GCA_041391505.1 Rhodothermales bacterium | reverse complement strand
ACGGTACGTAGCGGGGCATCCCCGCCGCCGCCTAATGACTCGACGAGGCCGCCAGACGCGCGCTCGCCGGCGCCGACAGATCCGCATAGGGCATCGCTTCGAGCCGCTCCAGCGGGATGCGCTTGCCCGTGATGCGGCAGATCCCGTAGGTCCCGTCGTCGATCCGTTCGAGCGCGGCATCGAGGGCGTTCAGCACGTCCAGATGGCGTGTGCTCAGGATGGAGAGGACATCGTGATCCACCTCCGCGATATGATGATGCCCATCCAGCTCGAGTTCGGCCCGCTCCATGTCGCCGGCAGCCTGTTCGTGAACCAGGTTGATTTGCTGGACGATCTCCGCGCGCATGGCGAGGATGCGCCGGCGAAAATAGGCTAGCTGTTCGTCGGTGAGATCGGTGCCGCGTGGGGCGTCAGGCGTTTTCGCGCGGGACGCGTTGGATCTCGTGGTAGCTTCCATGACCTTGTTGGATAACCGGTTCGATAGGGAAGGATGACCGCGATGCGCAGGGTCCGCTAGACCGACTCTTCGCCCAGCATCTTCTTGGCGTCGCGTCCGCCTTTCCGCGCCCGGTCGATCACCCGTTCACGCCACTCGCGCAGCTCGCGGGAGAGGCTGTGTTTTAACTGGACGATGGCCTGCTCGACGTCCGGCGCAGAGCCTTCGGTTCGGATGGTGTGGCCCGGCAGATTGACCAGCGCTTCGGCCCGGTACTGCTGTTCCGTATCGCGTTCCAGGGGATGCCGGCGCGTGGTCCGTTCCAGTTCGATATCGAGAAATACGGCATCCAGGTTCATGTCTCCGAGGACGTGAAAACAGTCCACCACCTTTTCCATGACCAATGCCCGAAGCTCCTCTGTGAGTTCGAGATGGGTCCCCTGCAATGTGACATTCATGGCGTTTGAAACGAATCGTAAAGTGAATAAGCCGGCATCGGCATCCCGGAGGGGACACGAGGCCGGCGGGATAAAATTCGGCCGCGGCGCTTATTCGGTCTGGGGCTCCAGCGCCCGGTTTTCGGACGTCGCGTAATCCGCCACATCCTTCCCGAACGCTTTGAGGACGAACACCGGCGCCGGCGCCTCGCGAATGACTTTTTCGGCGACGTTGCCGAACACGAACCGATCGAGCCCCGTCAGCCCGTGCGAGGCCATCACGAGCACATCGATATCCGACCGCGACGCGAAGTCGAGGATGCGGTCCGCCGGATGGCCCTTTTCGATATGGGTTTCCACCTCGATGCCGGCCTTCCGGACGAACGCCTCCGCCTCCGCCATTTTCTGATTGACCCAGGTCTCGACCTCCTGCAGGATGCCGTACCCCGGATCGAGCGCCATCCCGTACAAGCTCCGCGGAATCGGCTCGTACAGGACGTGGAGCAGCACCAGCCGCGCATGGTACAGGGCGGCCAGCTCCGTCGCGTACAACAGCGCACGTTCGCTGTGCGCCGAGAAGTCGAGCGGCGCCAGGATGCGGCGGACCGGGCGCGCGGGGAAGGCGTCATCCGCCTCGGCGCGTACCGTCAGCACCGGACAGGGCGCTTCACGCACGACCTCTTCCGCCACACTGCCCATGAACAGGCGCCGCATGCCGCGCCGGCCGTGCGTTCCGATGACGATCAGGTCCGCGTCGTGCTGACGGGCGTATTCGACGATGGCGGGGCCCGCCGGCGTCGCCTCCGGCCCCGGAACCACGATCCGCTCCACCGCCACCCCGGCCAGGTCCTCGCCGCTCAGCGCATTCACGATCGCCGCCTCGGCTTTCTTTTTATGCTCGACAAAATAATCTTCGCGAATGTGCGGCATGCTCAACGCCGGCAATTCCACGACATGAAGTACATGGAGTCGCGCTCCATAGACCCGCGCCAGAAAAGCCGCGTGGGAGAGCGCATGGGCCGCGCTGGACGAAAAATCCGTCGGGCAGACGATGGTCTCAACATGCAACATGGCGATACCCCCTGATGCTCGGTGACGGCATGGATCGATGACACCGGAAAGCGCCCACGCCGAGCGGATTTCGGTCGTTTCCAAAATAGGACGGGCAGGCGCCGGCCATGAGCAGGGTTGCACCATCGGGCCGCTGGGGGCGGCGCCGAAAGTTGTGAAGGACGCCCCCTTACACCGGCCTTCTGCGCACCTCTCGGCTTCCTTCCCGCGGATTATTCTTGAAGGCTTAGCCCCTCAGGCGATGTGCCGATAACACGAACGGAGTCCTTCTCTACTCGTCGTTATTAGATGCCCCAATTCCATGCAAGCGATCACAGGCGCCATACCCTCTCCGCCTCTTCTCGCCTTTAAAGTCCTCAAACTGGCGCGGCAGGAGCCGCTCGACTTTGGTGCTATTTCGCGCATCATCGCAACCGATGCCTCGTTGAGCAGCACGCTCATGAAATACGCCAACTCGTCGCGAAACGGGCTGCGACGGCCGATTACGGACCTGGCGCGGGCGCTCGTGACCCTGGGTCGCGACGCCGTCATCGATATCGTGATGATCGATGCCATGCGGAGCCTGAAGGCCGCGTCGCGCGTCACCTGGCCCGGCGGGGACGAGGGCTTCTGGAAACACTCCGTCGCCGTCGCGATCGCGGCGCGGTACCTGGCGTCCCGTACGGGCATGCCCTATCCGGAGGAGGCCTTCACCTGCGGCCTGCTGCACGATTTTGGCAAGCTGGTGATGCTGCACCATAGCGGCGCGGCCTATGGCCAGCTGCTGGTGGAGTCCGCCACGGCGGACAAGCCGCTCTTCAAGCTCGAACAGCAACGCATCGGGCACACGCACGCCAACATCGGCGCGATCGTCGGCCGTCAGTGGCGGCTGCCGGATTCGCTCATCCATGCCATCGAGCAGCATCACGAAAAACCGGATGTCGTTTTCGGAACGCTCGGCAACCTGGTGCGGAGCGCCAACCTCCTGGTCAAAATCGCCGGCATCGGGCACAGCGGTTCACCCTACGTCCTCGTGGATTCTTACCGCCGGATGCCGCATGCCCGGCTTACCGCACCGGACCTGATCGAGATGATCGTGCAGCTACCGGGCAAGGTGGGTGAGCTCGCCGCGTACATCCTGGGCGGCAGCGGCGAAAAAAAGCCGGCGCAGGATCCCGGCGCCGAACGTCCTCGCGTGTACGTCGACATCGTGAGCGAAGACGAGGCCGCGCTCGTGCGTTATGTGCTCATCGGCCTCGGTTATACCCCGAGCCTGCCCGGCGGCGACCCCGCGCAGAGCGAGGAAGACGGCATCGAAACGAGCTACGCAGCCGTCATCAGCGACCACGTCGAGGCCTGCACCGTCGTGGGCCCCATGATCGACTATGCGCCGCGCATCGCCGATAAACAGCGGGTCGATTTGCAGGCCAATATCGAGGAATTGAGGGCGTGGCTGCTTGAACACATCGCCGAAGCGTGCCCCAGTTGAACGCGTCAGGGGCATGAGGCCCATCCACGATAGAGATTAAGGCCCGTGCGCACCGTCACGATACGGCAGTTCGGGCGCCTGCAGGTGACAGGAAATAGAGATCTGTAATCCGATAGACCGTAATGGCGACGTATCTGCTCGACTACGACATCCTGATCGAATTGCACGACCCATCCAGTGTATGGCATCAGTCCGTGAAGGATGCCGTGGACGAACTCGTCGCGGAAGGCCATGTCTGCCTCATCGAGGGGCGTATGCTGCCCGATCTGTGGAGTTTGCTCACGCGGCCGGCCATGCTCAACGGGCACGATCTTTCCCCCGAGGCCGCGACGGCGCATCTGGACGCGCTGCGCGCCCGCTTTACGATCCTGACGGACCCGCCCGCCGAGGCATGGATCGCCTGCGCGCGGACCTATCAACTGGTCGGCGACGACGTCCGGCAGGCGCAGCTGCTTGCGGCCATGCGCGCCGCCGGCGCGACCCACCTGCTCACGATCACCCCGCCGTATCTCCCAGATTCGTGCGGGATCGAGCCCGTCGTGCTCGACCCCGTCATCGTCTGACGCGCTCCGGCGTCAGGGCCACACATTGCCCATCGTCGCCAGGATGCCGATGGCGATCATCATCACGACGGCGACCACCAGAACGGCCGTGCTCATACCACTCGGGGTGGATTCGATCAGATAGGGCGAGACCACCTCGTCGCCGGCAGCCCGGCGCATGGAGGGCGGGCGCGGAGCCGCATGCGACGGAGCGCTGACCGGCCGCGACGCGGGGGCCGCGGAAGCCTGGGCCGCCGGCCGTGCCGGCGCCGCCATCGCCTCATCCGACACCGCGATAAAGCGGCCCGTCTCGCTCCACGCCTCCTGCCCCGCGCGGCCCGACTGCACGCGCCAGAAATAGGCGGACTCGCTCGGACGCAGGGTATTGAACAGCGTGAAGACGGTGGTGCGCGGGATGCGCGCGTCGAACACGACATCGCTGAAGCTGCTGTCGCGCGCGACCTGAAGACGCAGGGCGTCGGAAAGAGACGGTGCGCTCCACTCGAACGTGGTTGCGCCGGCCTCGGCGGCGCTCTCGTTGACGGGGGCGACGAGGTTGATATTACTGCTCATGGTTGTGTTGGTTTGCGTTCGGAGCCGGGGTGTCATCCATGATCACGCGGAGCGCCGGCGTATGCACGTCGTCGAACTGGCCGCTGGAGCTGGCCCACCGGAAGGCGAGCACGCTGAGTCCGGCCAGGGCGAGGGCGACAGGTACCAGGATGTATAGGACATTCATGAGGTTATTCCTCTGTTTCATCGCGTACGGCACGCGCGGGCGCCGAGGCCAGCAAGGCCACGATGAGCGAGCTGACCGGCATCGCGATGGCCGCCAGCAGGGGATGCACGACGCCGGCCATCGCGGCCAGGGCGCCGGCGAGATTGTACGCGAGCGAAAACCACAGGGTGATGCGAATCCGGCGAAGCACATCGGCGGTCGCTGAAAACAGGTGGCGCAATCCGGCCAGCCCTTCCCGGGCGACGTACACATCGGCCGCCGAGAAGCCGGGCGACAGCGTCCCGGCGACGGCGATCCCGACCGACGACGCCCGCAGGGCGGCCGCGTCGTTGATCCCGTCCCCGATCATCGCGACGACGTGGCCCGCGTCGCGCAACCGCTGGATGTAGGTCTGTTTTTGCTCCGGCGTGGCATACCCGGTCGCCCGCTCCGGCGCGATGCCGAGGCGTTCCGCGATGGACGCGACGACGCTCGGATGGTCACCGGAGAGCAGATGGATCGTTTTTCCCTCGGCCTGCAGCCGCGCCACGAGCCGGCGGGCGTCGGGCCGCACGGCATCCGCGAGCGCCAGCACGGCGACCGGCCGCGCATCGACCGATACGACGACCGTGACATGCCCGTGCCGCGTGTAGGTGTCCACGGCGGCGCGGAGCGACGGAGGCGCCTCCGCGGCCCCAAAGACCCAGTCGGGCCGGCCGAGCCGCACGCGCCGGCCCCGTACGATGCCCTCGACGCCCTTTCCGGGCACAAGCACGCGGTCATCCGCCTGATCGTCGGAGGCGTAGGCCTCGAGCACCCGCGCCACGGGATGGGTGAGGCCCCGTTCCAGCGCCCCCGCGTCGCCGAGAACGGACGCATCGCCCTCCAGATCGACCACGCGCAACGCGCCGGCGGTCAGGGTGCCGGTTTTGTCGAATACGAGGGTGTCCGCATCGTGCAGTGTCTGAAACACCGATTCGTGTTTCATGAACACACCCAGGCCGGCCGCGCGTCCCGTCGCGACGGCCAGGCTCAGCGGCGTGGCCATGGCGAGCGCGCACGGGCAGGTGATCACAAGCAGGGCGACCATGTTGAACACGGCCCGGGACGGATCGACGGACCACCAGATCCATCCCGTGATCAGCGTCAGCCCCAGCACCGCCAGCACGAAGTAGGCGCTGATGCGGTCGACCAGATACGATACCGGGGCGCGGTCGCTCTCGCTGCGCTCCACCCAGTCCAGCAGCCGGCCGAGCCGGGTCTCCCCGCCGGCGGCATCGACGCGGACGAGCAGGTCGGCGCCGCGGTTGATGGCGCCGGCTTCCACCGGCGCGCCCGGGGCGATGGTCAGCGGGCGCGACTCACCGGTCAGCGCGGCGTTGTCGATCGCCGAGATGCCATCCAGAACGACACCGTCCACGGGGACCACCTCGCCGGCAAGCACTTCGATGGTGTCGCCGGCCCCCAGCGCCGTGCACGGGACGAGCGCGCGTTCCGCGCCGTCGATCACCTTGCGCGCCATGACGGGGATCAGCCGGAGCAACCGGTTCGCGGTCTCCTGCGCCCAGCGCAGGCTGCGGAACTGCAGCCAGCGCGCCGTCAGCAACGCGGCGATAAGCACGCTGATCGAATCGAACCAGACGTCGCCGGCGCTGCCCTGGATCGTGGTCCACGCGCTGTGCAGGAACGCAATCAGCACGCCGAGGGCGATGGGCGTATCCATGTGCATGTTGCGCAGGTTGCGCACGCGCACGCTGGTTCGCAGCGATTCCCAGGCCGAGGAGAAAAACGGCCGCCCCCCGTATACCAGCGCCACGCAGGTGAGCGCGAAACTCAACCAGCGCGCGCCCGTGGCCAGCTGCGGCTCCCGGACGATGTCGAGCCCCGCGTACTCCGCCACGGCGAGCAGCATGACGTTGCCGGCGAGCGACCACGCGGCGCCGACACGGCGCAGGAGCCGGCGTTCGGCCTCCGGCGCGCCCTGCGCCTCCGCCGATACGGTCTGTAGCCGGTAGCCAAAACGGGCCAGCCAGCGCGCCACGGTGGGAAGCGATACCCGTTCGGCGTTCCAGCGGAGCCGGAGCCGGCCGCGCACCAGATTCAGCCGGGCCTCGGCAACGCCCGGGACGATCTGGGGCATCTGCTCGACGAGCCAGACGCACCCGGCGCAGTGTATCCCTTCCAGCTGAAACGTCCCTTCGCGCAGGCCGGCCTCGTCCAGCCGCGTGTGCGCCGCCAGGAAGGCCGGACTGTCGATTTCGGCCAGAAAAAGCTCGTCGAGCCTCGTTTCGTCCGCCCTGCCGGACGCCGTCTCCTGGACGTCGCGCAGGTGGTAAAAGGTCTCGTCCAGGCCGGCGTCGTGCAGGGCGCGGTACACCATCTCACACCCCGTGCAGCAGAACGACGGCTCGCCTTCGACCGCCGGCGCCGGCAGACCGCAGTGCGCACAGGGCACGGTCCGGGCCGAAACCGGCGGAGATATGAGGGTCGTTTCGGTCATGCCATTCGAGACGCGAAGGCCGGCAAGGCCATGCCGCCTAGAGCTCGGTGCGAACGTTCGTGATGAAGGCGGAGGTATCGGTGGTCGCCCGGACATAAAAATCCCAGAGCCCCTCCCCTTCGAGCGATGCGATGGCTTCGTAGGTGCCGGGCGTCGAGGTAGCTGCCAGCGTCACTTCGGCGCGGGCGTCCACAAACTGGGGGCGGTAGGCGGTCAGCGTCACGTTCAGGCCCGGCACGGCCGCGCCGGCGCTATCGCGGATGACGCAGCGCACGAGCCGACCCTCCGCGTGCGCGGTGACCTCGATGGCGGCGCTCCATCCCAGGGCGTCGCTGCGGGCCTGCTCCGCGCGCCGGACGTCGTAGTCGACGGCCTTCTGGTAGTAGTCGTCGATCACCTGCGCCCCGCCGTCGGAACGCGCCAGAAAGACCACGATGCTCATCGTGACCACGCTCGTGAGGAGCAGAGCGATCACAAACGCGGGCCACTGCCAGCCGGAATGGGGCGTGCCGGCGTGGCCGTTAGTTGTTGGCTGGTTCATGCGCGGACGGACCGAGTAAGGGAAACGAAACCGTTTCGGTGACACCGTCGGAAAACGACACGTCAAAGGTCGTTTCGCGGCTGGTGGATGTTTTGAAATAGTCGGGCTGGACGACAACCCAGGCCTCGAGCCGGATCATCTCGCCCGGCTGGATCGGCATCGGGTGCACGCCGACGAACCGCATTTCGATCTGATCCTTCGGCAAGCCGGTGATCGTCATCGTCGTCGTGGCGCCGGTCTGGTTGCGCACGCGGAAACGCAGCCGGTTTGCGATGGAGCCGTCCGGCAGTTCGGTGAACGGCGAACCCGTCACGCGCCCGACATTGATATCGTAATCCGAGCGCAGCACGAGCCCGACGACGAAGAGGGTCGACACCAGCCCGATCAGCAGGGTGTAGAGGATGGTTCGCGGGCGGAAGAGCCGGGACTCCTTGCCGGCGAGCGCATGTTCGGACGTATACCGTACGAGGCCGCGCGGCTTGCCGATCTTGTCCATAATGGAATCGCACGCGTCGATGCACTGCGTGCAGGCGATGCATTCCATCTGCAGGCCGTTGCGGATGTCGATCCCCGTCGGGCAGGTGCGGACGCACGCGAGGCAGTCGATGCAGTCGCCCTGAGCCGGCCGCACGCCGGCGGCCTCTTCCTCCATCGTCTTGCGGGACCGCTTGGCGCGCGGCTCGCCGCGCCCGGGGTCGTACGAAACGATCAGGGAGTCGGGATCGAGGAGCACCGACTGCATGCGGGCATACGGGCACGCGATCGTGCACATCTGCTCGCGGAAGTAGCCGAAATCGTACAGGATCAACCCCGTCGTCAGGGCCATCATCCCGAAAAATCCGAAGTGTTCGCCGGGCGGATCCAGCATCCAGTCGATCAGCGTCTGCCACCCCACGAAATACGCCACGAAGGTGTGGGCGAGCAGGAGCGCGATCAGCAGATAGATGCTGAGCTTGAGCCCCTTGCGCCAGGCCTTGTCCCAGTTCATCGGGCCGGCGTCGCGGCGCGACCGCACGTGCTCCTTCCCCTCGATCAGGCGTTCGATGGGCCTGAACACAAACTCGAGATATACGGTTTGCGGACAGGCCCATCCACACCAGACGCGGCCGAGCAGGGCGGTGCCGATGATCACCACCAGCACCATGCTCACCCCGAAGCCGAGGAGAAGCAGGGTATCGGTCGGGTAAAACGTCAGGCCGAACAGGGCGAACTCCCGATGCACGAAATCCAGCATGACCGCCGGCTTGCCGCCGATGTGGATCACGGGGAGCGCCAGGTACAGCACCACGAGCACGTAGCCCACGATCCGGCGCCAGTTGAAGTACCGGCCCGGGCTGGATACCGGATAGATCCAGCGCCGTTTCCCGTCGGCGCCCAGCGTGCTGAGCACCTCTTCGGGAGACTCCAGAATCCGGGGCGCCTCGGTTACAAACGGAGTTGACTGTTCGGAACGTTTCATGGTCGTAACGCGCGCCGCGCCGGGGGCGTGGCGCACGGTCAATGCCCCCTAGACGGCTTCGCCTTCAGGAGCTTTGGGGTTGGGCGGATTGGTGCCCTGGATCGACTTGATGAAGGCCACCAGTTCGGCGCGTTCTTCCGGGGAGAAGACGGCTTCCCAGGGCGGCATCCCTTTTTCTAGGACGCCCTTGGTAATGACATCGAAGATGGCGGAATTCGCCGCGCCATGGATCCAGTAGTTATCGGTCAGATTCGGACCGATCAATCCCTGGCCCTGCATCCCGTGGCAGGCCGCGCATTGCGCCGCGAAGTGCGCCGCGCCGGCTTCGACCATCTCCGGATTCGCCACCAGCGCATCCAGGGAGCTGGCATCGACGGCGGCGTCGGGGTTGGCTTCGGCGTAGGCGTGCCGCATCACCTGCAATTCCTCGCGGCCCTGCGCCAGGTCGTCCTCGTAGGAGTCGAGGAATCCGAAGACGTGGACACCGAGGACGTAAATCGGTGCGAAGATCACGGAGAGCACGAAAATCCAGACCCACCATCCGGGCATCGGATTGTCATACTCCTTGATTCCGTCATAATTGTGCCCGCGAATGATCGCGTCGTCGCCGCCGGTCGTACCGTCAGGCGCGTGGCTGGGCGTTTCAGGCATGGTTCGTCTCGGTTGGAATGGGTTCAGAATCGTTCAGGGGCATGCTCTTGGCGGCGTCGCGAAACCGGGCGGACAACGAAAAGGTGTAGACCAGGATCAGCACGAACGCCACCACAAAAGCGATGAGCCCTATTTCCGCCAGCGCGCCGGTTTCCAGCGCGCGAATGGCATCCTTCATCATGGCGTACCTCCTGCAGATTGATATTCCGGCGCGGCCTTGAGGTCTTTCCCGAGGCGCTGGAGATAGGAAACGAGCGCGACGATCTCTTTGGATTCCAGGCCGGCCGGACCGCCCTGGGACGCCACGCCGGCGGCGATTTGCTGCGCCTGCTGGCGCGCCGTGGCCGTCGCCTGCGCGATCTCCTGATCGGTGTAGGGCACGCCCACCCGGCTCAGCGCCCGGAGCTTCGCCGGTAGGGCATCCAGGTCCGCCTCCTTGCTGAGCAGCCAGTAGTAGGGCGGCATCAGCGAACGCGGACTCGTCGAGCGCGGATCTTCCATGTGGCGCACATGCCACAGGTCCGGGTATTTCCCGCCCACGCGGGCGAGGTCCGGACCGGAACGTTTCGAGCCCCAGAGGAACGGGTGGTCGTACACGAACTCACCCGGCTTGGAGTAGTCGCCATACCGTTCGATCTCGTCGCGGAAGGGACGGACCTGCTGCGAATGGCAGTTGTTGCACCCTTCGCGGATGTAGATGTCGCGGCCGGCGACTTCCAGCGGCGTGTACGGCGTCACCGTGGAAATCTTCGGGACGTTGGTGGAAACGAGCACCAGCGGAATGAACTCGACCGCGCCGCCGATCAGGATGGAGATCCCGATCAACACGGAGAAGAGCAGCGGCCAGCCCTCGAGCTTTCGGTGCGCGCCTTCGGTCTCTATAATGCGTTTTGCCATGGTTTACTCTCGGCTTTTGGGAGATTAAGACTGGACCGCCGGCAGCGCGAACGCCGGATCGGGCAATTCCTTGGGCGCGCTGCGCACCGTCTGGATCATGTTGATCCCCATCAGGACGACGCCGGAGAAGTAGAGGAGTCCGCCGATCAGACGCACCCAGTACATCGGGACGATCTGGACCACCGTTTCGATGAAGTCCGGATACGTCAACCGGCCGGCTTCGTCGAAGGCGCGCCACATGAGGCCCTGGGTCACGCCGGCGGTGTACATCGAGAACACGTACAGCAGCATGCCGATCGTGCCCACCCAGAAGTGCGCGGTGGCCAGCTTCTGGCTCCACAGCTCGGTGCGCCACAGACGCGGCAGCAGCCAGTAGATCATCCCGAACGTCATAAAACCGTTCCAGCCCAGCGCGCCGGCGTGTACGTGACCGATCGTCCAGTCCGTGTAGTGGCTGAGCGCGTTGACGGCCTTGACCGAAAGCAGCGGCCCCTCGAAGGTCGACATCCCGTAGAACGTGATGCCGATCACATACATTTTCAGCACCACGCTGTCACGCAGCTTGTGCCAGGCGCCGCGCAGCGTAAAGAGGCCGTTGATCATGCCGCCCCAGCTCGGCATCCACAACATGACCGAAAACACCATCCCGAGCGTCGCCGCCCACTCCGGCAGCGCCGTGTAGTTGAGGTGGTGCGGGCCGGCCCAGATGTAGATGAACACGAGGCTCCAGAAGTGAACGATCGACAGCCGGTACGAGAACACCGGGCGATCGGCCGCTTTCGGGAGGAAGTAGTACATCAGCCCCAGGAAAGGCGTCGTCAGAAAGAAGGCGACCGCATTGTGGCCGTACCACCACTGGATGAAGGCGTCCTGTACGCCGGCGTAAATCGGATAACTCTTGAACAGGCTCGCCGGCATGGCCAGGCTGTTGCCGATGTGCAGCACCGCCACCGTGATGATCGTGGCCATGTAGAACCACAACGCCACGTACAGATGCTGCTCACGCCGCCTCTTGAGGGTCATAAAAAAGTTGATGGCGAAAACCACCCACACCAGCGTGATCAGGATGTCGATCGGCCATTCCAGCTCCGCATATTCCTTGCTGGTCGTGATGCCGAGCGGCAGGGTGATGGCGGCCGAGACGATGATGGTCTGCCATCCCCAGAAGTGCACGCGGCTCATCAGGTCGTTGAACATGCGGGCCTTGGTCAGCCGCTGCGTCGAATAATAGATCGCAGCAAAGATCGCATTGCCTGCAAACGCAAAAATGACGGCGTTGGTATGAAGCGGCCTCAACCGGCCGAAGCTCAAATACTCGCCCAGGTTGGCGGGCCAGAAAGGAAGTTGGAGGGCGATGATGACCCCCACCAGCATGCCGACGAGACCCCAGATAAACGTCGCCCAGACAAACATCCGGACAATGCCCTCGTCGTAGGTGAACAGCTGGTAATCCGATCGTTCGGATTCGATGCCTGCTTGCCCGATTCGGGTGCCAGTTTCCATGTGTTTAGCGGTGCTGAGGAGAAAAAAAGATTGGCAAAAGGTACAGACGCCACCACCCGCAACGATGACGGCGACACCCTGTAACCTATGCAGGGGCGCCCCCTCGCGATGCGCAGGTCAACCCTTTTTTCGCTGTAAGGAGAATCCCTACGCCCGGCTGGATATGAACGTCATGTGAAGACCTGAAGGAAGTGCCTTCTTCACAGACGTTAAGATGATACGTTGCCCGATTTCCAATGGCAAACGCGGGTTGGGCCTTCAGCCGGCCCCGACGCTCTCGACCCACTGGATAGCGTGCTGCAGCAGTTCGGTCGCGTTGTCGAGATCGAGTTTGCTCTTGATGCGCGCGCGGTAGGATTCGACCGTCTTGATCGAGAGGTGCAGCCGTTCGGAGATCTCGCGGGTGGTGAGGCCGCGCCCGGTCAGTTCGAAGACCTCGAGTTCACGGTCGGAGAGGACCTCCATCGGGGAGGTGCCCTGCGAACGCCGGCCGGCGAGCATCCCCATCAGCAGCCGCTCGTTGATATCGGGGCTCACGTAGATCCCGCCGCTGAGCACGCGGTGCACGGCCTGCACGATCACGTCGCCGGCCTCCATCTTCATCACGTAACCCCGGGCGCCGGCACGGATGGCGCGCTCCGCATACAGCGATTCGTCGTGTCGCGAGACGACGACGATCTTTACGTTCGGGTAGATCGCCTGGAGATGCTTGATGAGTTCGAGCCCGCTCATGCCGGGCAGCGAGATGTCCACGATCGCCACGTGAGGCCGCATCGTTTCGAACAGCTCCATGGCGTCTTCCGCGCTGTCCGCCTGCCCGATGACTTTCAAGTCGGATTCCGTCTCGAGCGTCATCGCCAACCCCTTCCGCATGAGGGGGTGATCGTCCACAATGATGATGTTGTACGTCATGACTCTTCTTGGTTTGGCGGCCCGCAGCATTCAGGGTGGACGAAGCGGCCCGCGTGTAGGCAGCATGATCGCTAGATGGTTTCCTGTTCGGTCACGTAGGCATCGTCCGATCGGTCGGGCTTGTTGGCGTAGGGCACGGTGCAGGTAATCACCGTCCCATCCGCGGCACTGGTCCGCAGGTCAAGCGCCCCCCCGATCATCTGGGCGCGGTACTTCATGATATTCAGCCCCATCCCCACACTGTCACTGTTCCGCGGCCGTATCCCGCGGCCGTTGTCCTGCACGCGGAGCCGCAATTGCCCCTGGCCGGACGCCAGCAACATCTTGATCTGGGAGGCCTCGCTGTGCTTGGCGGCGTTGTTGGTCGCCTCCTGCGCGATGCGGTAAAGATGCGTGGCGACGGAGCTGTCGTACACATGCACTTTTTCGCCGATCTCCTCGAACGAACAGGGAATGCCGAACATGCGGGAGGCGTTCGTGGCGAGGCGCTCGAGCGCGATGGACAACCCGTTGCTGTGAAACTCGATGGGCACGAGACCGCGCGCCAGCGTCCGCGCCTGCTGATCGGCGTCCTTCACGAGTCGCGCGATTTCGGCGACATCCGACGCCTCGGCGGCCCCGTTGCGCTCCATTTTGCGCGCGAGGTTCTGGGCGATCAGGCCAATGCCCGTGAGCATCTGCCCGAGTCCGTCGTGCAGATCCTGTCCGATCCGCCGGCGCTCCTGCTCGCTGATGCGCAGCAGCTCTCGTTCGAGCTGCCGCTTGTACGAGATGTCCCGCACGATGCCGGTAAACCCCCGCTGGCCGTTGGTCACCACTTCGCTCACCGCCAGATCCATCGGAAACACGCTGCCATCCTTCCGCAACCCCTGCACCTCCCGCCCGATGCCGATGATCTTGGCGTGGCCGGTTTCCAGATAACTCCGCATGTAGCCGTCGTGCTCGTCGCGCATCGGCTGCGGCATCAACACCTGGATACCCTGGCCGATCACCTCCTGCGGGGTGTAGCCGAAAATCCGCTCCGCGGCCCGGTTAAATGACTGGATGGTGCCCCGCACGTCGATCGTGATCACCCCGTCGACCGTCGTCTCGAGCACCGCGCGGGCATTGGCTTCGCTGGTACGCAACGCCGCCTCGACCCCCCGGCTCTCCGAACGCTTCACGATCCGCGCGCGGGCGAAGGTCAGCCGGCCGGCGAGACGCAACGGGGTGACCGGCGCGAGGATGAAGTCGTCGACGTTGTACGAGAGCAACTCCTCCGCGGTGTAGCTCGGATCTTCATAAAAAATGGCCATCACGAGCGGAAAACACTCGGCATTGTCCCGTATTCGGACACAATCGGCCAACACCTCCCTCGTGACCGACGTCAGGACAATCAAATCCGATTGCTGCAGCACGCACCGCCGGCTCAGCGACTCGGTCACCGCGACGTATTCAAACGAAAACCCGGTGGCGGTCAGCGCCTCTTCCAGATCGGAAAATCGGGCATCCGGATCAGATAAGATGATACTTTTCACGTGCAGCAACCGGGTGTAAAGGGCGTGAACAGAGGGAAGCAACGCCCAATATACAACCCGCAACACCGCACGCCTGTACAGCCACCCCTGCGTCAGACGTAGGCGAATCCCCTACGCATCGCCGCCGGGATTTTGCAGCGCGTGGGTCACGATTTTTTCGTCGACGGCCTGACGCGGGACTTCCTCCGAGGCCTGCCCCAGCGGATGGCCCAGCCGAAGAACCAGTTGCGGATAGGGATGCCCCACGAGTTCCGCCAGACGCTGACGCGTCGCCGGCACCTCCACCCCCTGATTGAGGAAGGATGCGGAGAGGGTCAGACCGGTCGATGTCAGCAGCAAGCGCGAAAGCGCCTGCCCGGTATTGAGCCAGTTTACGCGGTTCTCGTGCGGCGTACTGATGACGACGATCGCCGGCGCACTGGAGACGTCGCGCAGGGTAAACTGGGCTTTTTCTCCGCCCCAGTCAGCCAGCTCGCCGCCCGTGGTGCCGCGGCGCGTGCGCGCGAACGCCGGCACGAGATCCGGAGGCGTGTTTCCGGGCTCGACGGTCCATGACGACAGCTCGGCACGCAGCCGATCGTTGCGGCCCTGCAACGCCATCCCTTCGGCGATGAGCGTCCCGACAGCCTCTTTCGCGCCTTTTTCGGTGAGCACCTCGATCGCTACCTGCTCCGGCTCGCCCACGGCCCGAAGGGAGGCCAGCTCGTCGTCCGTCAGGGGCAGCTCCGCGAAATCCCCCCGGTGGGTGCGTCGTTTTTTGATGGCCGCAAAAAGCTGCTGCTCGAGCGGCGTGGCCTCGCCCGGCGCCACGATGCGCACCCGCGCCAGCAGATGCGGCTTGTCCTGGTCCGGGAAGGTATGCACGATCGGCGTATGCTCGTAATGCTTGATCGCCATCCGAAGGTTGAACAGCGCGGCGCCGCAGCTGATCACCAGTTGCCGATGCTCGGGGTCGAGCACGGTCATCGCGCGGGACGCATCCGCGAAAAACTCCACCTCATCGTCCAGCACCCGAAACGACCAGGGCTGCGTGTTGTGGAGGGAAGGCGCGAGCACCGCGTAGTTCAGCAGAAACTTCAGCTTCTGGCTGGCGGAACCGCGCGAGGGAAACCCTCCTTCCGCAATATTCCAGGGGTTCTGAGGAGCATACGATGAGATCATGGTACCACGTGCCGGAGCAGGAACGGCGTACGAAGTGACATCCTGATTAAGCATTACAACGTACGATTGGTCAAGAAGTGGTCGTGATGGAAGCTCCCGAGGCCGGCGCAGTTTCGGCGGATTCCGCCACCGACGTATGGGCGATGTAGACCGCCCGCTCGGAATGCCGGATCACCCATTCGGTCACGCTGCCGAGGAAGAAGCGCTCGACGACGCTCCGACTGTGCGGCGCGATGACGATCAGGTCCGAGAAATTGCGCTCGGCAACCTCGTGGATGACCCGGCTGGCAAAACCCTCTTCGACCACGGTGCGAACGACAAAGCCTTCCTCTTTCAAGGGAGCGGCCAGTTTTTCGAGGGTTTGGATGGCCTCGTTTTTCCGCTCGGGCATCAGCCCGTAGAGCACGTCGGCATCGACGCCCCAGGCCGGGAGCGGGGGTTCGGGGAGCACGTAGAGCAGGTCGATGGCGGCGCCGTACATCGCGGCGAGCACGCCGGCCGTTTTCAGTTGCGCCCCGCTGGTCGGCGTCAGATCGAGGGGGACCAGCAGGCGTTTGGCCGGTTCGTACCGGGTGTGATCGCGCACGGCGAAGACGTCGCACCCGGCGCCCCGGATGACTTCTTCGGCGACGCTGCCCAGGAGGAAACGCCGCAAACCGCGCCGGCCGTGTGTGCCGATGACGATCAGGTCGATGTTTTCGTCCTGCGCGTAGGCAATGATCATCGGCGCCGGCGACGGGCCGTGTGTATGGACGCGTTTGATCCGCAGATCGGTCGCTTCGTGCGCGTTGATGAGGGCGATCATCCGCGCGTCGGCTTCGTCCTGGAGTTGACGATAGAACCGCTTCTCGTCAAGCGCGGCCGTGTACACGCTGTGCAGCGGGTCCTCGCCGAAGGTAGGCGCCACATGCAGGAGGTGGAGTTCCGCCCCCTGCCGGCGGGCCACATCCAGCGCCGCGGCCAGGGCCGACTCAGACGATTCCGAAAAATCGGTTGGATGCAGAATGCGCGTATAGGCAGCCATCGTAGTTCCTCCGCTAGGCGTTCTGTTCGGCCAGTGCCGGCCGTTCCGTGGCGTCGTCGTCTCGCTCGGGGGCCACGTGGGCCCGCATCACGAGTACCGGGCACGGCGCCACCCGCACGACGTGCTCGGCGACGCTGCCCAGCAAGACGTGCTTCAAGCCGGTATGACCATGGGTCGACAATACAATGAGATCGCTCTTCAGGGACTCGGCCGCGGCGACGATCTCGGACGCGGCGTGCCCTTCCCGGAAGTGGGACGCTACATCCGGATGCACCCGATGCGCTTCCGACAACCATTCGTGGAGCGAATGCTTCGCCGCCTCGCGCAGATCGGGCACCTTGCCATACACCTTGAGCGCGCTCGCCCCGTAGAGGGCCGGAAAATCGGGCGGCTCAAACACATGCACCAGATCGACGCGCGCCCCCTGGCTTGCGGCCAGATCGAGCGCCGCCGCCATCGCGTCGTGCGAAGGGGGCGAGAAGTCTACCGGGACGAGCATGCGTTGGAACCGTTGCATCACAATCGCTAGCGTATATGACGGGATGATTCCGCCTCGCCGGCCGCGACCAGCACCGACTTGCCAAGCGGCTTGACGGCAAACACCGCGCAGGGCGCATGACGCGCCACCCGCTCGGCGACGCTCCCCATGAGGAAGCGCTTGATGCCGGTGAGGCCATGCGTGGCCATCACGATCAGGTCGGTCTCGTTGTCTTCCGCAAACGCGGTAATCCCCGAGGCCGCATGCCCGATCCGGACGTCCATGTCGGGAAGCCTGTCCGACGGGAAAAATTCGTGCGCCAGTTTTTCGAGCATCTCGCGCGAGCGGTCGAGCACGAGGTTTACGGTCGAGATCGGCGCCGCTTCCACCCCGTAGACGGTCGGAAACACCGCTTCTTCGACCATATGGAGCAGCGTGACGTTGCTCTTGAATACGCGGCTCAGCTCGGCGGCGTGATGGAGGGCCTCGCGCGAATAGTCGGAGAAGTCCACCGGCACCAGCATTTCGATGGTGTCCTTGGCGAACATCGCGAGGGCGTCCTCCTTGATGGTCAAGACCGGGCAGGGCGCCGTACGCAACACATGCTCCGCCGTGCTGCCGCGGAGCAGCCGGATCGGGCCATGCCGGCCGTGCGTGCCCATCACGATCAGATCGATGTCGTACCGGCTCGCGAACGACACAATGGCTTCCTCGGCGGTCTTGCCGAAGATTTCAGCCTGCACGACCCGCACCCGTTCGCCGTCCCGCACGTCGATGACTTTGTAGAACGGATCGTCGAGCGAATACATCGGGCGGTTTTCGTCCGCCGGCGCGTCGGCTGCGTAATAGGTGAGCGGATTGTTCGCCTCATCCTCCTTCACCCGCGCGTGGAACACCACGACCTCCGCATCGAAGCGGTCCGCCAGCGCGGCGGCCGTCGAGAACGCGTGCTCGGCGCATTCGGAGAAGTCGGTTGGAAACAGAATGTGGCGTATGGCTACCATGGCGCCCTCCAGTTCGTTTGGTGTCGGATCGGTGACGCGTTATAAAACCGCTACGGCGTGCTCGCGCTTCCGCTCGGGCACGCGCAGGTTACCGGATTTCACGGTGAAGACCGGCGTCGGGGCCTGGCGCACGATGCGTTCGGTGACGCTGCCCATGATGGCGCGATCGAGCCCCGAGAGCCCGTGCGTGGCGATCACGATGAGGTCGTTGCCCTGTTCGCGGGCGGCTTCCAGCAATTCATGCACGGCATGTCCGCGGCGCACGGTGTACCGGACGGGGCCTTCCGACCCCGGCGTTTCGGCATACAGCTTCTTCAGATGCTCGATCACACTGGCCTCCAGATCGGGGTTGGTGTCATAGACCGAGAAGACGCCGGTATTGTAAAACGCCGGATGCAGCGTCTCTTCCACGACATGTACCAGATCGAGACGGGCATCGAAGAAGTCCGCCAGGTCTTTGGCGACGCCGAGTGCGTAGGTGGCGTGCTCGGAAAAGTCGATCGGCACCAGGATGGAGCGAACCGACGCCGTGAGCGGCTTGAGCTGTACGTGCTCGCGCACCGTGAGCACCGGGCAGCCGGCCAGCCGGACGACCTCCTCTGCCGAACTGCCGATCAGTTTCCGGGGCAACCCGCGCCGGCCGTGCGTGCCCATCACGATCAGGTCGGCCGAGTACTCCTGCGCATACTGCAGGATGGACGGCGCCGCGGCAAAGTCGCGCAGCACGCAATACACGATGCTCGGGATATCCGAGACCTGCCGGCCCAGCGCCGCTACAGCCTCCTGTATGGCGCCATGCAGCATATCCTTCATCCGCGCAGCCTTCACCGTATCCTCGGATCCCTTCAGCGGGGAGTCCGCATGCATCACTTCCACATACAGCAAATGCAGCGAAGCGCGCGTGGCGATGGCGAGCTCGATGCCATCCTTCAGTGCCTGGGACGAGCACGAAGAAAAATCATGGGCGACAAGAATGGTGTTGATGGTACGCATGGCTGCTTCCTCCGCTTTTTCCTGGAGACGGCTTACGTAAGAACAGTACGCGAATACGAGCCCCGTCGATGAAAGGTCACACCCACAGGTGAGCAAGGGGAATGGCGTGCCCCCATGACGGGCAATACCCTACACATTTCGCCTTGATTTTAGCGCCCCTCGGATCGGTCGATTGTCTCGACAGAGGGCGGTCCTTCGGTTGGATGAAGGCCTCAAGCGAGGCCTGCCTGCAGCCCCTCGCCGATCGCGCTCGCCTGGTCCGCACTTTTTAGCGCGTTCTTCTGGCATGTTGTCTGCATGCGGTTCTGCCGGTAACGAATAGTGGATGAACAGCGATCACGCTTCCACAAGCGTGGTCACGCGCGCCTGGCGCGCACCCGATCGTCGGATTCGTTGTGCAGCGGACGCCCATGCAGCAAACTAGGGCGGCCGCGAACCGCCGGCGCCCGCAACGGCGCCTGCCTTCACGCACACCTTATGTCGTGAGTAATCGGCCCCCGGTTGCTTTTTAATTGGAAGCCGACGGTATGTCAATGGAAGTTATTCTGACTCAATCTGAGAGGTTGATCCGGGCCGCGGTCGGTATGATCGTGGTGGGTATCGGCCTGATGTTCAGTAGTTGGTGGGGTGGAATCGGGCTGGTGCTGCTCCTGACAAGCCTTTACGGCGCCTGCCCGGTCTATGCCGCGATCGGCGCCCTCACAACGGCCCTGCGCCACCGGTCCAAGGCGCACGGGTGAGCGGGTTTGAGGTTCAAGGTTTGAGGTTCAAGGTTTAATGTTCACGGCATTCGATTCCCTTGAACCTTAAACCTTGAACTTCGAACCTCAACCCCTTCAGTACCCCATCACATGGACGCGCGGCGTTTTTTGCGATTCGCCGGCGAGCACGTTTACCGTGTCCGCATACAGCTCTTGCGCCCGTTTCGGGCTATCGCCGATGCAGAGGACGCCCAGTTTGCCAAATTCGGACAGGGCGCCGATCAGGTGAAAGACCACGCCTTGCTGCGTGGCGCCGTGAAAGTGGAGATCGTGGCACACCGCGATGTCGATCAGGTCGTCGGGCGTTAGCCCCTGGTACACCGCGTCCTCCATGTTGTCCGATGCGTAGTAATAGCGCGGCTGGCCGGCCGGGGTGAGATACAGGCCGCTCGCGGCGTCGTAGGCGCCGTCGGCCAGATAGTGCAGCATCAGATTGGGGTGCGTCGTCCCGCCTTTCCGCAGGTTGATCTCGATCGCGTAATGCCGCCAGCCGGCCGGCTCATGCACGGAGATGAAGTCGACGCTGAACCGCCCCAGGGCGCCGCGGCTCCGGAGCACCTCGGCCACCCGCAAGCCGGCATCCTGCACGTCGAGGCGGTAGGCTTCGTTCGCCGGAAACGTGCAGCCCAGAAAAACCTGACCCGAGGGCCCGCCCAGCACCTGATCGTGGGTCGATATGGGCGACACCTCCCCGAGCGGATCGATCCGGCACTGCGCGGAGGGCGACTGCTTGCGCGCGCCTTCCAGAAAACTCTCCACGATGCCGTTCATCTCGGAAAACTTCTCACTGTAGCGCTCCCACGTCTCACCCCGGGCCTCAAAACCGATACGCGTGGGCAAGACCCGCCGGATCCAGGGCAGCAGCTCCTCATCCTCCGGGCACCCGTCATACGCAAACAGCGCGTTGCCCTCCCCGGAAAACCCCTCGTTCAGCTTGACGACCGCCCGGCGGAGCGTCGGATTGCGTTCCTTGAGCAGCGCCAGCGCCTCGGCGACATCGTCCATGTCGCGCAGACGCTCGAATCCGTCGGGCATGGGCACGCCGGCCTCGCGAAACACCTCCCGGCTGCCGCTTTTCGAGCCGAGGTCCGCCAGCGCCGGATCCGTGGCGTAGAGCGGGATGCCGAGCTGGAGCGCCAGCGAGCGCTCCAGATGCGTCGCGTTGAAGCAGCTCATGTGCGCATCCTGGCAGGCCGACAGCGTCTCGCGGATCTTCTCCAGCAATCGAGGACGTTCCAGGATTTTCTGGGACAGCGGCTTTGGCGAGGCGTCGTTGCAGCTGAGGAGCGTGAGCCGGCGGCGCGCATGGCTCAGCGGAATGCCGGGCAACAGGTGCAGGTAATAATCGATGATCGTCGGGTGGATCGGCTGGCTGGTGATGTACACCAGATGCGTGCGCGGCATGCGGAGCAGCATCAGCATGCACAGCAGCCGCTCTTCGTAGTGATGCACCCCCGAGATCTTCGACAACTCGCCGGCATCCAGGCTCAGGCTGGGAACGACGACCACCGCCCTCGGACGCTGCGTATCGGGAAATACGCGCTGGAATTGATTCTGGAGTTGCTTCTGCAGGCGAAGGAAAAGCTCCGTATCTTCAGAAGCCGGCGTACGTGCGGGCATGGCATGGATCATCGCTGGATTGGGTATGCGTCCAAAGGGTGCCTTCCTTGGGCAACGTAGCGCGACCTCGCCTACCCACCTGCCGGCAAGAGCCCGGTATCGCTGTGGGGTCAAACCCTATGTCCTGCCGCGTCCCTCAGTGCATCCGATGGTGGATGTGTCCTTTCCGTTCGATGGACGACAGCACCATCATGAGTCCCAGAAATACGACCAGCGTCAGTACAGCTACTTCTATCGATACCATGGGATCACCTCTCACGGGCTGAT
This sequence comes from Rhodothermales bacterium, assembly GCA_041391505.1. Lineage (NCBI taxonomy): Bacteria > Pseudomonadati > Rhodothermota > Rhodothermia > Rhodothermales > Rhodothermales bacterium. The sequence goes on along the minus strand of JAWKNW010000014.1, from coordinate 128,162 downwards.
TACGCCGCCCCGGGGGTGGCGGCCTGAGGAGATGGATTCACCGACCAACATAGGGCGCCGCCGACGCGATGCCTGAGAGGCGAACACGCCTCCGGGTGTAAGGCGCCGCCGCACCCGATGCCCGTCGCCGCGCGGTGCGGCCGGGCAACGCCCCGAAACGCCCCTTGACCAACCCGCTATCCCTATGACCATGGACGCCGCATTCATCGCGCAATCCCGCTATTACCTGCAGGACGACTTCCTGCCGAAAATCGAGCGCGCCGTCGCCCTGATCGACGAGGAAACCATCTGGTGGCGGCCCAACCCGGCGTCGAACAGCATCGGCAACCTCATGCTGCATCTGGCCGGCAACGTCCGGCAATGGATCGTCAGCGGCATCGCCGGCGCGGCGAATACGCGGCAGCGGCAGCTGGAATTCGATACGCAAGGCCCCATGCCGGCCGTGGAGCTGTTGACCCGGCTGCGCCACGCCGTCGCGGAAGCCTGCGGCGTGCTGAGCCGGCTGGAGCCCGACACCCTGTCGGAAAGCCGGCAGATCCAGGGCAACGACGTCTCGGTCATGGAAGCGATCTACCACGTGGTAGAGCATTTTTCCATGCACACCGGCCAGATCCTCTACATCGTTAAACTCCGCACCGGGGAACCCTTCGGGTTCTACAAGGCCACGGAGAACGGGCAGGCGAACGTTCGCTGGAACGCCGAATAACGCCCGCCGGCGATGCGTCAGGCGCGGTCCGTGGGAAAGCGGACCCCCGTGCGTTGCGCGCAGGCGTCGAGCAATGCGTCCTGCAAGGCTTCGTCCTCCGCCCGGGGATGATGACGGGCTTCCTGCCTGTGATGGAAATACCGGCCGCTCACCCGGGCCGCTTCCTCGGCGCTCACCGCGAGCCATGCCTGCGTCTCGAACCCTTGTTGGAGATCGTCCGGCGCGCCGGGACCTCCCATCCGGGTCGGCACCCAGCCCGGGTCGACCGCATTGGCGTACACGTCCGGCCACGCGCGGGCGACGGCTTTCGCCAGCATCACCATGTGCAGCTTGGAATCGGCATACCGCACGCCCCCCTTCCCCGCGGCCACGCGCGCGAGCGCCGGGTCGCCGTGGCGATGCAAACCGGAGCTGAGATAGATCAGCCGGCCCGGTTTTTCCATCAGACAGGTCAGGACATAGGGCGCCAGCGTGTTCACGGCGAGAATGTCCGTTTCTGACGCCTGGTACACGCCCGCATTGTGGATGACGGCATCGAAGCGCCCCGTCGCGTTCGCGGCGTAGGCCAGGTGCTTCGCCGCTTCCATGCTGCCCAGATCGCCGATCAGCACCTGATCGGCGTCCGGCACGCCCTCGTGAGCCGCCCGAGCCCGTTGTTCGTTGCGTGCGTGCAGCACAACCCGATGCCCCAGATCCACCAGCCGACGGGCGGCAAGCAGCCCGAGACCGTCCGAAGAACCCGTTATGAAAATCCGCGCCATATGATGGAATGTTGAATTGTTTCAGGTTTTAGATTGCACGTTCCAGGTTCGCCGGGCTATCCAGCCGCATCAACCTGAAACATGCAACCTGAAACCCATGCATGCAAATCCGAGGGGATTTGTATCGGGGCCATCGCATTCTCGCCTTGGCCGTGAGAAGCGTATGGGAATTTGGGTACATGGGGGCATTTTTACCGGAGAATCTCCCATACCCCCATACTCCCATACCGGGAGATGCTCACGTTTGACGAGCATGCGATGGCCCTGGGATTTGTATGCACCGACCCAGTGGCATCTGTACGCGGAAAGCCGCACATTACGGAGCATACCCACCCGACCTCCCACACAACCTCCAGATCCCCATGCGTCGACATCTGGTGTGGCGGGCGCTTGCCCTCCTGCTTTTCGTGCTGCCTTCTTCCTCCCAGGGGCAGGCCCTCACCCGCGAGCAACTGCTGTTCTACACGGCCGAGTGGCAGGGCGAACGTTATCCCGACGGCCGTCCCCGCGTGCCGGACGACATCCTCCAGCGCATGAAGGTCGTGTCCACCGAACAGGCCTGGGGCGTACTGCGCGGCGCCGGCTACCACAACCAGTTCGAAGGCGGCTGGAAGATCATCTACCCGGACCAGCCGATCATCGGGCGGGCACTGACCGCCTTCTATGTGCCGGCGCGCCCCGAGCTCCAGAAGCGGATGACCGACCGCGGGCACGAGGAGGGACGCATCGGCGCGATGAACTCCTGGCCCATCGACATGCTCGAACCCGGCGACGTATATGTGGCCGACGCCTTCGGCAAGGTGGCCGACGGCACCCTCATCGGCGATAACCTCGGCAACGCGATCTATGCCCGATCCGGCAACGGCGTCGTGTTCGACGGCTCCGCGCGCGACCTCGAGGGGCTCCGCGAAATCGACGGGTTCAACGCGTTCGTGCGGGACTGGCACCCTTCCTACATCCAGGAGATGATGCTGCTCGGCGTCAACGTCCCGGTCCGGATCGGCGTCGCCACGGTGCTCCCCGGCGATGTCGTGCTCGCGCGTGAGGAAGGCGTCGTTTTCATCCCGCCCCATCTGGCGCAGAAGGTCGTCGAAACCGCCGAGATCGTGATCCTGCGCGACCAGTTCGGCCACCTGCGGCTGCGCGAGGGCGTCTATACGCCCGGCCAGATCGACACGCGGTGGACGGACGAGATCGAGACCGACTTTTCCCGATGGCTCGAGGCCAACAAAGCCTCGCTGCCCGTCCCGCAATCCCGCGTCGAGGAACTGCTGAAGACGCGCACCTGGTGATGCTCCGCGGGATGCCGCCCGTGCCTCGCCCTTTCACCCAACCTTGACCATCCGTGCAACCCTATGGAACGCGAACAGCCCACGCCGGCGTCCTCCCGCCGTAATTTCCTCAAGAAAAGCGCCCTCGGCGGCCTCAGCCTGGGCGCCCTCATGCACGCCGGCTCCGACGAGCAACTCGCCTACGCGACGCAGAACGTGAGCCGGTTCTCCGGCCCGTCGGACCTCAAGATCACCGACCTCCGCATCGCCGAAATCAAGGATGCGCCGATGCGGGTGCCCATCATCCGGATCGACACGAACCAGGGCATTTCGGGCTATGGCGAGGTGCGCGACGGCGGCAGCAAGCGATACGCCCTGTTCCTGAAAAGCCGGCTCCTCGGCGAAAACCCCTGCAACGTCGAGCGCGTGTTCAAGAAGATCAAGCAGTTCGGCCACCACGGCCGGCAGGGCGGCGGAGTGTCGGGCGTGGAGATGGCGCTGTGGGACCTCGCCGGCAAGGCGTACGGCGTGCCGGTCTACCAGCTCATCGGCGGCAAATACCGGGACAAGGTGCGGCTCTACACCGATACGACGCAGTCGAGGGATCCCCAGGAATTCGCGCGCCGCCTGAAGGCCCGCATCGACGACGGAGGGTTCACGTTTCTGAAGATGGATCTCGGGATCGGACTGATCCGGGACGTACCGGGGGCGCTGATCACGCCGCTGGATTTCAACTGGCAGGAATACAACCAGCAGATGCACCCGTTCACCCGGGTGCAGATCACGGACAAGGGAATTGCGCTGATGGCCGACTACGTGGCCGCCGTGCGCGAAACGATCGGGTACCAGGTGCCGCTGGCCGCCGACCACTTCGGGCACATCGGCGTCAACGAATGCATCCGCCTCGCGAACGCCCTCGAACCGTACAACATGGCCTGGTTAGAGGACCTCGTGCCGTGGCAGCTCACGGAGATGTGGCAGGAAATCACGCGCGCAGTAAATGTCCCCACCCTTACGGGTGAGGACATTTTCCTGAAGGAGGCCTTTATCAATCTGATCGATGCACGCGCCGTGGACATGGTTCAACCGGATCTCGCCTCAGCAGGCGGCATCCTGGAAACAAAGAAGATTGGCGACTATGCGGAAGAACATGGCGTGGCCATGGCTATGCACTTCGCCGGCTCCCCCATCTCCTTTATGGCAAACGTTCACTGCGCTGCCGCAACCCAAAACTTCGTGGCACTGGAGCATCACTCGGTGGAGGTGCCCTGGTGGGAAGACCTGGTTACAGGCATCGACAAACCGCTGAACAAAGAGGGCTTTGTCACGGTGCCCGAACAGCCCGGGCTCGGTATCGAACTCAATCCAGAGGTGATAAAAGAACACCTGGTCGAAGGAGAGGCGTATTTTGCACCTACACCGGAATGGAACGAGGATCGATCCTGGGATCGGCTCTGGAGCTAGGCTGCCTCAGTCCGTCAACTTGACGTCGACAGCCTGCAACCCTTTCTGGGTTTCCTGAACGTTGAATTCGACGGGCTGGCCTTCTTCGAGCGCATCGCCGAAGGACATCCCCTTCACCGCTGAAAGGTGCACGAAAAGATCGCGCCCGCCTTCATCGGGAATGATGAATCCGTACCCTTTTTCAGGATTGAACCATTTGACTTTTCCGGTTGGCATAGGTGTATTACGTAATAAATGAGCGGCCAAAAAACGCTGTCTTCGTGCCGACCGTCCGTCCAGTGCCCGCGACGCGAGGGGGCCGGACCGATGGCCTGAATGCGTGTCTCTGACCAAGGTATTCTTACAGCGGCATGTTACATGCCGTATGCGATGATAAACATTTGGGGAAAAAAATGCGCATGGCCGCAAAATTTTTCTTTTCAGGAGTGCTTTTTTACGCTGTTTTGGGCGTTCTCGCCTGTTCCTCCCCGCCTCAGCACGCGCATTCGGCGCTCCGGGAAGAGCTGGAAATCGCCCTGAAATCCCGCCTTCTCGACGCCTGGTATCCGCGCGTAATCGACGAAACCGAGGGGGGATACCTGACGGATTTCACGTACGACTGGCGCCTCGAAGGCGCCCAGCGCAAGATGATTGTCACCCAGGCGCGGCACGTCTGGACCCTCGCGAAGGCCGCCGAGCGCTACCCGGACGCCGGCTACCTCGCGATGGCCGGGCACGGCGCCCGCTTCCTGCGCGACGTCATGTGGGACGCCCGGTACGGCGGCTTCTACCAGCTCGTCACCCGCGAAGGCGAGGTCCTCGCCGACGGCGCCGATCGCTTCAAGACGGCCTACGGCAACGCCTTCGCCATCTACGGGCTGGCGGCCTACGCCGGCGCCTCCGGCGACACCGCCGCCCTGCATCTCGCGCAGCGGGGATTCGAATGGCTCGAAACCCACAGCCACGACCCGCTCGCCGGCGGCTACTTCCAGTTCCTCGAACGCGACGGCACCGCCCTGGTCGACGGCTACGACGGCACGCCCCCCAAAGACCAGAACAGCTCCATCCACCTCATGGAAGCGTTCACCGAGCTGTACCGCGTCTGGCCCGACGAGCGCGTGCGCGAACGCCTCGACGAAATGCTCGTCCTCATCCGCGACACGATGACGGACCCGAAAGGGTATCTGCACCTGTTTTTCTCGCGCGACTGGCAGCCGCTCTCCTTCCGGGATTCCTCCGACGCCGTCCGCGAAGCCCATTACAACCTGGACAACGTCTCCTTCGGGCACGATGTCGAGACCGCCTTCCTCCTGCTCGACGCCGCCGAGGCCCTCGGCTGTCCCGACCGACGCCACCCTGGCCGCCGGCCGCCTGATGGTCGAACACGCCCTCAGGTACGGATGGGACGAGGCGACCGGCGGATTCTACGATATGGGCTACTATATGAAGGGCGACGATCGTCCCACGATCGTGCGGCGCACCAAGACCTGGTGGGCGCAGGCCGAGGCGCTGACGACGTTTGCCGTGATGGCCCAGCACGTGCCGGCGGAGCGCGCGCGCTTCCTGGATCTGTTCGATCGGCAATGGTCCTTCGTGCAGGACTACCTCATCGACACGGAATACGGCGGCTGGTACGACTCCAGCCTCGACGCCGCGCCGGACCGGAAGACGGGCGCCAAATCCCAGATCTGGAAAGGCCCCTATCATACCGCGCGCTCGCTCATGCAGAGCATCGACCGCCTGGAAGACCTCGGTGTTTTCTCCGATTGATGATCCGAACACCCGTCGCTACCTTGTCGCTCGTCACCACCCAGCTCACCACACCCATGCCCACACGCCAGAACAGTCCCGTGCCCTGGATCGGATGGTTCGTCCTCGCCATCACCCTCATCAACGGCGGTCTCATGCTCGTCGAGGGCATCTACGGCCTGTCCAACGGCCGGCACCTGCTGCTCGGCGCGTGGTCGGACTGGGTTACGGCCGCCGGCCTCGACCCGAACGGCTCGACGGTCAACTTCGTCTTCATCGCCTACGGAGCTCTGCTCATCTGGCTCACGTTCGCCTTTCTCCGCCGCTTCGGCTGGGGGCGGGTCGCCTTCACGATCGCGCTCCTCGCCGGCCTGTGGTATGCGCCAATCGGGACGACGCTGAACGTCATCGCCCTCGTCATGGTGTACCTCACCCCGCTCCGCGACTGGTATGCCGGGAAAGAGCCCGTTCACAGCACGCCCGTCTGATGCCCACTGAATCGAACGCGTCCCGGCTGCTCCGGCAGTTCGGACAGATCGACATCTATCTGTTCGATCAGATCCTGCGCGGACGGTTCGACGCCCGCCGGCGCCTCCTCGACGCCGGCTGCGGCCGCGGACGCAATCTCGTCTATTTCATGCAGGAGGGCTTCGACGTTTACGGCGTCGACCAGCAGGACGGCGCCATCGCGTCGATCCGCCGGCTCGCCGCCCAGCACGGCGTCGCGGACCCGGATCGCCGTTTCGAGACCGCCGATCTCGCGGCCCTCCTTACCCGGACGACCACTTCGACGCCGTCGTCTGCAGCGCCGTCCTGCATTTCGCCCGGGATGAGGCGCACTTCGAGGCCATGACGGCCGACATGGCGCGCGTGCTCCGGCCCGGCGGCCTCTTTTTCGCCCGGCTCGCCTCGACCATCGGCGTCGAGCATCTCGTCATCCCCCAGCACGACCGCTGGCACCGCCTGCCCGACGGCTCCGACCGGTTCCTGGTCGACGAGGCGCTGCTCATGGACGCCACCCGCCGCCTCGGCGGCGCCCTGCTCGATCCCCTCAAGACGACCGTCGTGCAGGGCATGCGCGCGATGACGACCTGGATCTTCCAGATTTAGCGCCAGCGGCGCATCCGCCGGCCGCCGGCGCGTCGTATCTTCGGCTGCATAAACAGTGCAGCCCATGTCCCAACGCCCGACGATCATCAGCGATCGCTACACCGATGTCGATCGCCTCAACGTTTCCGATTACGTCCGCGCCCTCGCCGAGGTCGTCGCCGATCCCGACTCCGACACGCCGCTGACCATCGGCGTCTTCGGTCCCTGGGGATCGGGCAAGACGTCGATGATGCGCATGATGCAGCGCGCCCTCGAGACCGGCCCCGTGGCCGAGCAATTTCCGAACGCGAGCGACTACGCCGTCGTCTGGTTCGATGCCTGGAAATACGAGCGGGAAGACGCGTTGTGGCGTGCGCTGGTGCTGCGGGTGCTTCACACCATCCGGCACCTGCCGCATGTCAGCGAGACGACCTTTCAAAAGCAGTTCGACGACCTGGAACGGAGCCTGTACCGCGTCGTCGAGCGGGAGGAACTCGGCAAGCTGGAAATCCAGTGGGGCGAGGTGGCCAGGGGCGCCGGCAGGGGCTCGTTCATCTCGGCCTCAACATGCTCCCGGGGATCGGCCCGCTGCTGCCGAAACTGCTCGAAAAAGCACAGGATCAACTCGCCGGCGACGACATGGAGCAGCTGTTCGAGGGCGTTCGGCGCGCCCGCCAGACCGTGCACCGCGAACACATCCAGTCGCTCGAACAATTCCAGGACGAATTCGAGCAGCTCATCCGCAAGGTCCTGACCTGGCACGGACGCCGGCTCGTCGTGTTCATCGACGACCTCGACCGGTGTTTGCCCGAAAAGGCGATCGAGGTGCTTGAGGCGATCAAGCTGTTCATGGATGTGGAGGGCTGCATCTTCGTGCTCGGGCTGGACCGCGACGTGATCGCGCGCGGCATCGAGATGAAATACCGGGAGCGCGGCGCCGACGACCGGCAGTTCGCGATCGACGGGGCCAGCTATCTGGAGAAGATCATCCAGGTGCCGTTCCGCATCCCGCCCATCGAACCCGGGGTGATGGGAAGCTTCGTCCGCAACATGATGCCGGAGCCCCTGTCCGCCTGCGGCGACATCTTCGCCGCCGGCATGGGCGAAAGCCCGCGCCAGGTCAAGCGCACCGTCAATACCTTCCTGCTGCTCTGGAAGCTGGCCTCACGGGCCGGGCTGGGCGCCGTGCGTCTGGCCAAGATCGTTGCCATCCAGCAGATCGAGCCCGAATTGTACGAACAGCTCCGTCGCATGCCCCACCTCATGCGCGATCTGGAGGCCTACTACCGTCACCTCGAACACCCTGAGGACATCCCGAGCGCGTCGCGCCAGCTGAAGGACGAGGCTCGCTACGAGGAACTGGCGCCGGCGCTGAAACCCTTCGCCCGCAACGCCACGATACGGCGCATCCTGCTCGCGCACAGCGCCGACGCTGCCCATCAGTTCAACGCGCTGCCGGCTGACGAACTCACGCGCTATTTCACCCTCACGCAGCGCACGGAGATGCCCGAACCAGAGGCGCCTGCGCGCGAACGCCGGCAGGCCCCGCTCGCCCGGCCCATCGAACCCCAGATCGTCGCCATCCCGGCCGGCTCGTTCCCGATGGGGACGTCCGAAGGCCAGGCGACGGCGCTGCGCCGCATCGGCCTGCCGTCCGAGGCGCTGAAAATGGAGATGCCGCGCCATCAGGTCGCGCTCAGCGCCTTCGGCATCGGCAAGTACCCGGTGACGAACGCGGAATATCTCCCGTTCATCAACGACACAGGGCATCGCCAGCCCGACCACTGGCAAACGATCGCCATCGAGGGCAAGGAATCGCACCCCGTCGTCAACGTGAGTTGGGACGACGCGATGGCCTTCTGCGCGTGGCTGTCGCGCCACACCGGGAAACGGTACGCGCTGCCGAGCGAGGCACAGTGGGAATACGCGTGCCGCGCCGGCTCGGATACCATCTATCCGTTTGGGGATGCCCCCGCCGGCCTCGACGCCCATGCCTGGTATGAAGCCAACAGCCGCGGCGACACCCATCCCGTCGGCGCCCGACAGCCCAACGCGTGGAACGTGTACGACCTCCTCGGCAATGTGTGGGAGTGGTGCGCCGACGCGTTTGCGGCCGACGCCTATACCCAGCGCGCCCCGCGGGGCGTCGCAGATCCCGCGGTCGCGGAGGGCTTGTACCGCACCCTCCGGGGCGGATCCTACCTCAATGCCCCCCAGGATGTCCGCTGCGCCGCGCGCGGTAGCGATTACCCCTTCGTGCGTACGGACCGGATCGGCTTCCGCGTCGTGCTCCTGCCGGACGCCGCCTCGTGATCACCGGGCGGCAGATCTCCGATCGAGCATCCTGCATCCCGTATCCAACGCCCTCCCGAAATCACTCGAAGTGCGCGTTGACGAAGGGCAGCCAGCGGAGCCCTTTCCGGTTGTTGCCGGCGAAGTTCAGCACCCCGAGCTGGATGCCGTTGAGCGACCAGGCATAGTTCAGGATGCCGATGGACAACCCGTTCTGCCGGCCCTTCATGTGGTTGTAGGCGCTCACCGATACGCCGGTAAACGTGCCGCCGGCCTCCAGCCGCATATACGCCGGCGCGACGGCGATACCCACCATGTCCTCGCTCCCCGCGGCGATTCCCGATACCAGCAGACCGCGCACCGTCGGCGCGCCCACCCCGACGCCGCCGATGGCGATACCCCGCAGCGTCCCTCCGGCGCCCACGCCGATCCCGCCGATGGCGATGCCCGTGAGATCCTCCCCCGCCCCCACGCCGAGGCCACCGAAGAGGAAGCCGACCACATCATTGCCCGCGCCGGCGCCCAGTCCCCCTATGGCGATGCCCTTCAGGTCTTCTCCCGCGCCGATGCCCAGTCCGCCGATCAGCACGCCGATCGCGTCGCCGCCGCTACCGGCGCCCAGACCGCCCATGGCGATGCCGTGGAGATCCTCGCCGCTGCCCACGCCGAGGCCGCCCAGCATCACGCCGCGCACGCTGCCCCCGCTGCCGGCGCCGAGCCCGCCGATACCGATGCCTACCAGATCCTCACCGGCCCCGATGCCCAGCCCGCCGAGCATGATCCCCGAGACACGCTCTTCCGCCCCCACCCCCAGCACCCCGAACGAGATGCCGGAGAGACGCCGCCCTGTCATCGGCAGGCCCACGGCCACCCCGGAAACGACGCCCCGGGCCGGCGATTTGGGCGACCAGATCGTCACGTTGAGGCCATTGACCTCCTCGAGCCGGCGATCCTGAAAGTTGAAGCGGATGCCATTGATCCGGCGCGAGTCGCCGAAGCTGATTCCATTCCCTTTGACGGCCAGGTCGAGGCTCTGCCCCTGGGCCGAGCCAGCCAGCAGCATCAGCGCCGCGAAAACGATTCCCTTGCGGGTCCCCATGTACTTCATAACGAATTCCTACCAGATGCGAATGCTTCGTTGAGCAACGATATCAGGCTATTCGTGCGACGGGAGGAAAAAGATACAGCCGGCGACCGCACCCGCTCGATTCCCCCAAATCCTCACATCCCCGACCCACACGCCCCGGGGCAACAAAAAAAAGAGGCCCAGGCAATTGCCGGGGCCTCTTTACACGGGAGGCAAGCAGGGGGGCTAACTCAGGCGTGGGCGTGCACCTCCGCCGAAGCGGTCGTCGTGTGGCGGTCGCCGATATTGAACCGGCTCACGATGGTGCCGAGCTGATCGGTCAGCTCCTGAAGGTCGCGCTCGACTCGGCGTGCCGGCGACACCCTTCGCGGATTCCGACGACGCACGGCCATCGTTTCCACATTCTGCGCGATCACCGTACTGGTGGCCGACTGCTCTTCGGTCGCCGTGGCGATCTGGGTGATCATGTCGACCACCTTCTGCGTCTCGATCAGAATCTTCTCCAGGGCGCTGCTCGCCTGCTCGGCGTACTCGTTGCCCTGCGCCGCTTCCGTGCTGCCGCGCCGCATGGCATTGACCGCCTGCTGCGTTTCGGTCTGCACGGTCTTGATCATGCGGCTGATTTCCTGCGTCGAGTTCGACGTCCGTTCGGCGAGCTTGCGCACTTCATCGGCCACGACGGCGAAGCCCTTGCCGTGTTCGCCGGCGCGCGCGGCCTCGATCGCCGCGTTGAGCGCGAGCATGTTCGTCTGGTCGGCGATCTCGTCGATCACCGACACGATCTCGCCGATCTGCCGGCTCGAGTCTCCGAGGCGCTCGACCGTGGCAGCGGATTCGTTGACCATGTTGACGATCTTGCGGATGGCCTCCACCGTCTGGTGCACGACGTGTCCGCCTTCCTGGGCGACCTGGCCGTTGTTCTGCGCCATATCCGACGTCATCGACGTGTTGTTCGCGTTGTCCGCGATCGTCTGGGCCATCTCCTCGACGGCGGCCGAGACGTCCTCGGCCTGCATCGACTGCTGCTGGGCGCCGTGCGCCAGGTTCTCGGCCGTGGTCGAAATCTGATGCGAGGTATCCGTCAGCGTCTGGGCCACCTGGATGAGTTCGCGGATCAGCTTGCGCAGGTTGCTCGCCATCTGGGAGGTTTTGCGGCGGATGAGGCTGATCGTTTCGTTCTCCGCATGCGGATCCACTTCGACGGCGAAGTCGCCCTGGGACAGGCGGTCGATGATGCCGGCGAGCGCGCTCGCTTCTTCCTGCATCAACTGCTTGTCACGAATCGCATACTTCTCGTTGATGAAGACGGCGGCCACCGTACAGGCGACGCGCAGGAAGCTTTCGTCTTCCTCCGAGAACGGCTTGCCGTCCGTGCGTTCGGACAGATAGATGCTGCCCAGCGAGCGGCCCTTGTGCGTGATCGGGCCGGCGAGCAGCGACTTCATCGCCGGGTGTTCGCTCGGGAAGCCGGTTGAATTCGGATGCTTCGACATGTCGTCGAGGCGCAGAAACTTCTGTTCCTTCAGGATATAGCCCAGCAGGCCGCGCCCTTCCGGCTGACGGGTCATGCGGCGAAGCTGTTCTTCCGTAAAACCCATATGCAGAAAGTTCGTCAGCTCGCCGTTCAGGTTATACACCGTCACGGCGCCGTACTGCGCTTTCAGCTGTTCGCGAATGCCCTTGAGGAAGGTGCGCATGGCGTCGTCAACCGTCTCTTCCTGGCTGGTCTGCGCCAGGATACGGAGCATGACTTCGAGCACATGTCCCGTCCGCGTTTCGGCGTTAGGCGACACCGTAGCGGAGGCCGCCGGCGTCTCCGACGTAGAACGCGCGGTCACCACGACGGCAGCCAGCGTCAACAGTGCACCAACCAGCGTTCCCCCGACAAAAAGAGGTTGCGAAGGATCGAACCCCGAGGCAGCAAATCCGGTCAACCCGGCGAGAAGGGCGATCGTGCCGCAGCGTCCGAGAAGACGAGCATTCCATGAGCGAGTCATGATGTGAACAGGCTATTTGAAAAGAAAGACGTGTTCTTTCCATCATCGGCGCCCATTGCGCTTCGATAAGTAAGAACCCTGCACTTTTTCCTGCACGCCCGTGCTCGATGGCGAATCGATGGTGTGATGCGGGATGCCTGATGCCGGTTTTATCCCGAAAAACCGTGTTTTTGATGGGTGATCGTGCATCGCATGGTTCTGGATGGGCTAATCGGATCGCCAGGGTGCGCGAGGCCTGGCCGCAGCCCGGACACGCGAGGCGCCGGGAACGCGGGGTTTTCCCGGGACGCCGCCACCGCGCAAGGCGCCACCGCACCACTCATTCAAAAAGAGCGGACGGAGCGCTCAATCTTTGGAATTCAATTCGTAGTTTGTTCGCGGCCCGCCCTGGCGCGCACGAGGCTGTCGCGCGTCCGTCGTGCCGGAAATTACGGAGATCCAGCGCGGCCTCACGCCGAACCCGGGAGAGGCGCACCACGCTCCATTGTCCATGTATCAGAACCGAAAGAGGTCACCCATGTCGCAACCCGTCGATCGCCGCACATTTGTCAAGACCGCCGCAGCCGCCGGCCTCGGGCTGGGCCTGACCGGTCCCCTGCAGGGCCTGCGACGCCCCGCATCGCCGAACGCCAAACTCGTCGTCGCCGTCATGGGCGTGAACGGCCGGGGCGGCGCGCTGGCCAATTCGTTCGCGCTGACGCCGGGGGCTGAAGTCGGTTTTATCTGCGATGTCGACGAGCGCGCGATCGCGAAGGCGGTCAAGGATGTGCGTGAGCGCCAGGACCGCGAGCCGAAGGGCGTAAAGGATTTCCGGACCCTGCTGGACGGCAACGACATCGACGCCCTCGTCATCGCGGCGCCGGACCACTGGCACACGCCGGCGGCGCTGATGGCCCTGCAGGCCGGAAAAAACGTCTACGTCGAAAAACCGTGCGGCCAGAACCCGCGCGAAGGCGAACTCCTGATCGCCGCCCAGAAGAAATACGGCAAGGTCGTCCAGATGGGCACCCAGCAGCGGTCGGCGCCGGAGTCGATCGAAGTGATCCAGGCGATCCGCGAGGGGCTGATCGGCGAGGCTCGCTACGCCAAATGCTGGTACGCCAACACCCGCGGCTCCATCGGCAAGGGCAAGATCGCCGAAGTGCCCTCCTGGCTCGACTACGAGCTATGGCAGGGTCCGGCACCGCGCCGGCCTTACCAGGACAATCTCATCCACTACAACTGGCACTGGTTCTGGCACTGGGGAACGGGTGAAGCGCTGAACAACGGGACGCATGAAGTCGATGTCTGCCGCTGGGCGCTTGGCGTCGATTACCCGACCCGCGTCACCTCCTCCGGCGGCCGCTACCACTTCAACGACGACTGGGAGTTCTACGACACGCAGGTGATGTCCTTCGACTTCGCCGGCGGCAAATCCATCACCTGGGAAGGCCGCAGCTGCAACGGGATGCCGTTCTACGACCGCGGCCGCGGATCGACGATCCACGGCACGGAAGGCACCGTCCTGCTGGACCGTGAAGGCTACATCGTCTACGACCTGGCCGGCAAGGAGATCAAGCGCCGCATGCGCAAGGAAACCACCAACGCCCTCAATACCGTAGGCGCCGACGGCCTCACCGACATCCACATCAGGAACTTCGTGGACGGGGTCACCGACGGCAAGATGCTCAACACCCCCATCGAAACCGGCCACAAGAGCGTCCTGCTCTGCCACCTGGGCAATGTCGCCCAGTACACAGGCATGACCCTGGAATGCGACCCGACCAACGGCCACGTCAAAAACGACACGATCATGAAGCAGATGTGGGGCCGCGAGTACGAACCAGGCTGGGAACCGACCGTGTGAGCGGTCACTGGTCACTGGTCACTGGTCACTGGTCACTGGTCACTGGTCACTGGTCACTGGTCACTGGTCACTGGTCACTGGTCACTGGTCACTGGTCACTGGTCGAACGCGTCGCTCCAGGCAGGTTCCCCATGCACAGTGCCCGATGACCAATGTCCAATGACCGCGCCCAACGGGCGCTCATGACACGACCTCCGGTCGTTCATGCCCAATGACCGCGCCCAACGGGCGCCATGACCAATGACCGCGCCCAAAGGGCGCCATGACCAATGACCGCGCCCAAAGGGCGCCATGACCAATGACCGCGCCCAAAGGGCGCCACAACCGCGCCCAACGGGCGCTCATCCCAGCTTAATCCTCGTCCCGCCGGCGGCAATCGATCGGTAGATGGCCTCGACGATGCGCATGTCCCGCATCCCTTCTTCGCCGGGGACGCGCATGGGCTTCTTGTTGACGATACAGTCCGCCACCTCGTCCATCTGCGTTGCCTGCTGGTTGCGCTGCGGGTAGTTGAGCGGCCCCTCGTGCGTCGAGCCCTTGATGCCTCCATAGGCCTGGAACGGATCCAGCTTGAGCCATCCCCGCTCGTAGCGCACTTCGAGGTGATTCATGCTGTTTGCGAAGCTGGTATGGGCGTTGGCGACGGCGCCGCTCGGGAATTGCAGCTGGAACGCGGTGATTTCGTCCACGTCCTTGAAGATCTGCGGACGCGTGGTGAACGTCTGGGCGGATACCGAGACGGGCTCCTCGCCGGCGGCGTAGCGGCACGCCTGCAGCGAATACACGCCCATGTCCATCATGGCGCCGCCCCCCATCGCCTTCTTCACCTTCCAGTTGTCCGGCCGCCCCTCGCGATAGCCCGAGCCGGCGGTCACGAACTGCACGGCGCCGTGCGTTTTCTCCCGGGCATTGCGCATCACGTGCTGGGTCGTGGGTTCGTACTGCATCCGGTACCCGATCGAAAGCGTCACGCCGGCCCGGTCGCACGCCTCGATCATCGTGGCGCATTCGGCTTCCGTGATGGCCATCGGTTTTTCGCAGATGACATGTTTGCCGGCGCGAGCCGCCCGCACGACATACTCCCTGTGCATGACATTCGGCAGCACCACATAGATGATGTCGATGTCGGGATTGTCCGCGATCTTGTCGAAGGTCTCGTACGAGTAGATATTCCGCTGCGGGATCGCGTATTTCTCCTGCCAGGCTTTCGCCTTGGCCGGCGTCCCCGTCACGATGCCGGCGAGATGGACGTTCGTCGTCTCCTGCAGCGCGGGCGCCAGCAAATCGGTGCTATAGTAGCCGAGCCCGACCAGCGCGATGCCGAGCGAGTCGGCCGAGCGGGTGCGTTCGATGGGGCGCAAAGCCGGAAGGCCGGCCACGGCCGCGCCGGCGGCGGCCGTCTTGAGAAAATCACGGCGGGAATAGTGAGGCATGGTCGGATAACAGGGATGCTGGGGGGTGAATCGGAATAGTCGTATGATCACTTCTGACCGATTCGGTTCCGCGCCCTACCGCACCGCCATCAAATCATCCCACCGCGTGGTATAGTGCGGCGAAAGGAAGTCCTGCCGCATGTCCCACGGCTTTTCGATGCCCTCGGCGGCGAGGAAGAGCGTCCCCCGGCCATACCGCTGGTTCAGCGCATCCATGGCCTGCATGAGCGCGGTGTCGTTCCGCGTGCAGCGCGGCGCAAAGAGATCCTGCTGGAGGGCGCCGCCGGCCGTCAGGCCGAACAGACAGATGCCCGCCTTCCGGTAGGGATAGCCCGGTTTGTAGATGCGGGCGAGCGCGGCGTGGGCCTGCTGCACGAACGTGGGCGTATAATCCGTGGGCGCCGGCAGGGTCACGGTGGTGCTGTTGGTGTAGGATGGGCCGGCGCCGTGCCGCTTCGTCGTGATATACACCTGCATCATCGACGCCGCGAGCCGCTCGCGCCGCAGCTTCTCGGCCGCGCGGGAGGCGAAGAGGGCGACGGCTTCCTGAAGCTCCCCGATCTCGCTCACCGGCCGCTTGAACGACCGCGTGCACATCTTGCTGCGCTGGCGGGCGGGTTGATCTTCCATCCGGATGCAGGGCCGGCCACGCAGTTCGTGCGCGGTCCGCAACCCCACCACCGAGAGGTGCTTGCGCACCCAGGCATCCGGCTGGTCGCGCAGCGCCAGCGCGTTCGCGATGCGTTCCTTCCGGAGCAGACGCGTCCACCGCCGGCCGATGCCCCACACGCCCTCGATGGGCGTCTCCGCGAGGATCGCATCGAGCTGGGATCCCGTCGGAAGCTCGTAGGATCCCCCCGCCGGCCCGCCCTTCGCGCGTCGGTTTGCGATTTTCGCCAGCGTCCGCGTGGGCCCCACGCCGATCGAGACGGGGATTCCGGTATGCTGCCACACCGCCTCGCGCACTTCCGCGGCGTCCGCCCCGTCGGGAAGCTCGAGAAAGGCTTCGTCGATCGAATACACATCGATCTCGGGCGTGTACGCGCCCAGCACGCTCATCACCCGGGCCGACATATCGCCGTAGAGCGCGTAGTTCGACGAAAAAACCGCCACGCCGGCCTTTTCCAGCTCTTTCCGGATCTGGAAATACGGCGCACCCATCGCGATCCCCAGCGCCTTGGCCTCGGACGAACGCGAGATGACGCACCCGTCGTTGTTGGACAATACGACAACCGGCCGGCCGTTCAGCTCCGGCCGAAAAACCCGCTCACAGGAGACGTAGAAATTGTTGCAATCGACGAGCGCGTACCGCACCGTATCCCCGGTTGAAAAAGAGATGTTGCTGTCTTCCTCAAATCCTCCTCCAATGCCGAGTCTCACGCGATCGTCCGGCATCCATCACACATACCTCGCACACATCTTCTGCGTTCCCGATTTCAGAGCCCGGAAAGGCCGTCGTAGAGCAACTTGACGCCGGTCATGAACAGGAAGGCGTACACGAGCGGATAAAACCACCGCTCGTCGACCACGGCATGCAGCCGAAGCCCCAGCCAGACGCCGAGCGGCGCCAGCGGCGACAGGATCAGGGAGGTGGACATGTTACTCGCGCTCAGCTGGCCGAGCATGGCGTAGGGCACCAGTTTCACGAAGTTGATGATCGTGAACATGACCACGAGCGTGCCGACGAAGAGCGATTTGGGGAGGCGCTGCGGCAGAAGGTAGACGTTCGCCGGCGGGCCGCCGGCATGCACCCCGAAGCTCACGAAGCCCGCGATCAACCCCCAGAAGGTGCCCCGCGCGACGCTCGGGCCGCGCGCCGGCGCGTCGGCATCCCGCTTCCGGAGAAAGTTGATCGAGAACACGATGGCGATGAGGCCGATCAGGATGCGGATGTGCGCGTCCGACAGGTAACGGAACGTGAAGGCCCCGATCAACACGCCGAGCAGCCCCGCCGGCAGCATGATCTTGATGTTCGCGGGATCCCAGCTCTTGCGGTAATGCCAGATGTTCACGGCATCCATCACGCAAAGAATGGGGAGCAGGATGGCCGCCGCCCGCCCGGGCTCGACGCGGAGCGCCATCAACGGAACCGCCAGGATGCCGAGCCCTCCGCCGAACCCGCTTTTGGCGATGCCCGATATCAGGATGGCAACGATGGCGATCAGGTAAAAAATGGGGTCGTCAATCACAAAAGCTACGTATCCGACCGGCCCACGAGTTCATCCCGCAGGGATCGATGAAGGGGTTGCGGCACCCATCCGGGACCTCGAAACGATCCGTTACCGTCCGCCGGCGCCGCCTCATGCGGCCTACAGGTTGAGCTTTTTCAGCTCCTCGGGATCCAGATTGAGCAGCCCCTGCTTCTTGAAATAGATCATCGTCGTCTCCAGCGTACCGTGCCGCATACGCTGGCGGACCTCCTCGAGCGTCATGCCGTTGTTGAGCCAGAGCAGCGCGGCCGTGTGCGTGAGGCTGTGCGGCGTAACGCCCCGACGCTTGATGCCGGCGTCCTTCAGATGCAGGTTGATCCGGCTGCGGACCGAGCGCGTGTTGAGGCGCTGGCCTTCCGAGCGGTGACCGTGCGACACGAACAGCGGATTGTCCGGATGGACGCGCTGACGGGTGGCCATGTAGTCCTGCAACCGCTCCATCACATGCGGATCGATGGGCACCTGCTGGTCCTTGACCGTGCGCCCCTTGCCCTGAACCCGCAGGAACCAGCCGAGCAGCGTCTGCTCCAGATCCTGCACGTTCGCCCGGATGAGTTCGATCTCGCTGAGGCCGGCGAACAGCATCATGTTGATCAGCGCCACATCCCGTTTGCCGATCTGCGACACGTTCTCCATCTTCTCGATCAGCTGATCGATCTCGCCCTGGGTGAGCACGGCGCGCGAATGGGTGTTGGGACGCCGGTTCCCCTTGACCGAGCGGGCCGGGTTTTCCCCCAGCAAGCCGATATCCACCAGGTACTGGCAGAGCCGGCGGAGCGCCGTGAGATAGGTCGATACCGATACCTGGTGCAGCCCGCGCTCCCCCATCAGATACGCCTTGTAGGCCTCGACATCGTCGACGCCGAAACGGAAGTCGACCGACTCCCGCGCGAACCAGCGCTCGAACTCGTTGAGGGAGCGACGGTACGTGCCCGTCGTTTCCGGGCTCTTCTCCTTCAGGTACTCCTTGACAAAATCCTCGATGCGCCGATTGAGTTCGGACACGGATAGCTTAAGGGACGTCTCTGCCGGTGTGGTTTTGGCCATGTAGTCTTGCCGCGGGCTGCTGGCGCGGCGTTCGTCATTGGAACGAGGCGGAGGTCCCGGGGACCTGCCGACGTGAAGGCGCAAAAAAAAACGCCGGCCCAAAGGAACGGCGTTTATTTTACTTTTTCAATAACGGAATTCAGAAATCCGAACAAAAAGTGCGTTAAACCGTGGCGCGGGGGTCGTGGCCCTCCATAATCCCGACATAGTGGCGCAGGAACGAGGCCGCCATCGCGCCGTCGATGATCCGGTGATCGTACGAGAGCGAGATGTACATCATGTGACGGATCGCAATAACGTCGCCGAGCTTCGGGTCCTCCAGCACCACCGGGCGCTTCTTGATCGCGCCGGTCGCCAGGATGGCCACCTGGGGCTGGTTGATGATCGGCGTGCCCATCAGGCTGCCGACGGAACCGATGTTCGTCACGGTAAACGTCCCGCCCTGCAGGTCGTTGGGCTGGAGCCGCTTGGAGCGCGCGCGCGTCGCGAGGTCGTTGGCCGCATGGGCCAGGCCGGCGAGGTTTTTCTGGCCGGCGTCGCGAATTACCGGGACGACCAGCCGCGACGCGTCGATCGCCACCGCGATGCCGATGTGAAAATCCTTCTTCATGATGATCCGCTTGTCGTCGACCGACGCATTGAGGATCGGATGTTCACGCAGCGCCTCGACGGCCGCCTGCACCATGAACGGCGTAAAGGTCAGCTTGATGCCCTCGCGCGCCTGGAACGCCTGTTTGTTGGCCTCGCGCAGCTGCACCAGGTTGGTCACATCCACCTCCGCAAACGACGTGACGTGCGGGGAGGTGGCTTTGGAGCGGACCATGTGCTCGGCGATGATCTGCCGCATGCGGTCCATTTCGACGATCTCCACCCGCTCGCCGGCCACCACGTCCGTCCGCGACGGAGCAACCACCGGCGCCGGCGCGGGGCGCGCGGGTGCGGCGGCGGGCGCTTGCTGCCGGTTCTCGAGGTGTGCGAGAATGTCTTTTTTGGTGATCCGTCCGTCGCGTCCGCTGCCGGCGATCCGGGCGAGTTCGGCCGATGTCAGGCCTTCTTTCTCCGCGATGGAGCGCACCAGCGGGGACAGGAAGCGGCCGTCGGCTGCTTCTTCGGCCTCGACCGGGGCAGCCACCGCGCGGGGCGTCGGTGCGGGAGCGGCCGGCGGCGCGCCGTCGCCCGAGGCCTCGGCGCGGGGCGCGGGAGCCGGCGCCGGGGCTTCCACCGCGGCGCCAGCGCCGGTGGCGATGATGGCGAGCTGGGTGCCTACCGCGACCGTCTCGCCCTCGGCCACCAGGATGCGTTCGAGCGTACCCGCGGCGACGGCCGGCACCTCGGTATCCACCTTGTCCGTGCCGATCTCCAGCAGCGGCTCATCGAGCTCCACGGCGTCGCCGGGCTGTTTGTGCCACGCGATGATCGTCCCTTCCGTGATGCTCTCACCCATCTTGGGCATGACCACGACAACCTTGCCTCCGCCGGCGGCCGGCGCGGGCTGCGGGGCAGGTTCGGCCTTCGGAGCCGCGGGCTCGGCCTTCGGGGCCACGGGCTCGGCCTTCGGAGCCGCGGGCGCCGGAGCCGGGGCAGCCTCGACGGCGGCCTCCGCTTCCGTTTCGATAACGGCGATGACGGTGCCCACCTCCACGGTGGCTCCTTCTTCGACCAGGATCTGGTGCAGCACCCCGGCGGCAGAGGCCGGCACCTCGGTGTCGACCTTGTCCGTGCCGATTTCGAGCAGCGGCTCGTCCAGCTCGATGCGCTCGCCGGGCTTCTTGTGCCAGACGATTACCGTGCCTTCGGTGATGCTTTCGCCCATCTTGGGCATTTTCACGTCAACCTTCGCCATAATAGATACGCTCCTTCGGGCTGTTTCCCGCATTTGACCGATCGCTACGAAGCACCGATCGTCTTCTATCACTGACGCCGAACCAGGGAACGGCGCTCATCGCATTCGCATGCCGCGCGGCACGTCGTTCGCCCGCCGGCAGGTAGTACCCACACCCAAAGCCGGCGAGTGTTTCATGGAGACCGCTGAAACGACCCATCGCGCGAAAAGTTGGGCGGTCATGGCTCCACGAACCCTACCCAGGAGGCGGGGTGGCAAACACCAGACCATACCAAAAAAAGAGGTCCGACCCATGAATGAACATGCATCGGACCTCATAGCCTGTCCAGACCCGGAAGGGTCAGAGCAGTGGCGCGATCACCAGCGAGACGACCGCGATCAGCTTGATCAGGATGTTGAGGCTCGGGCCGCTCGTGTCCTTGAGCGGATCGCCCACGGTATCGCCCGTGACGGCCGCCTTGTGCGCGTCGCTGCCCTTACCGTACGTGACGCCGTCGAACGTGACCTTGCTCTCGATCAGCTTCTTCGCGTTGTCCCAGGCGCCGCCGGCGTTGGACTGGAAGATGGCGAGCAGCACGCCGGACGCGGTCACGCCGGCGAGCAGACCGCCGAGCATGTTCTTGTCGACGAACCCGACGACGACCGGCACGATGACCGCGAGGAGACCCGGAGCGATCATTTCGCGGATGGCGGCCTTGGTCGAGATATCCACGCAGCGCGCGTAGTCGGCCTTGGCCTTGCCCTCGCGAAGGCCGGGGATTTCGCGGAATTGCCGGCCGACTTCGTTGATCATGTCGCCGGCCGCGCGGCCGACGGCGCCCATCGCCATGGCGCTGAAGACATAGGGCAGCATGGCCCCGATGAGCATACCGGCCAGAATGACGGGCTGGGAGACGTCGATCGTCCGAACGTCCGCCTGTTGCATGAACGCGGCGAACAAGGCGAGCGCGGTGAGCGCCGCCGAACCGATGGCAAAGCCCTTGCCGATGGCGGCCGTCGTGTTGCCAACGGCGTCGAGCTTGTCGGTGCGTTCGCGGACTTCATGCGGCAGTTCGGCCATCTCGGCGATGCCGCCGGCGTTGTCCGAAATCGGGCCGTACGCGTCCACCGCGAGCTGAATGCCGGTCACGGAAAGCATCCCCAGCGCTGCGATGGCGATCCCGTAGAGCCCGGCGAAGTGATTCGCGCCGATGATGCCGAATGCCAGCAGGAGCGCCGGAATCCCCGTGGAGAACATCCCCACCCCGAGGCCGGCGATGATGTTGGTCGCGGCGCCGGTGAGGCTCTGCCGCGCGATGCCGTGAACGGGCCGCGTATCGGTCGCGGTGTAATATTCGGTGACGAGTCCGATCAGGACGCCGGCGGCGAGGCCGATCAGCACCGCCACGAATACGCCCGTGGAGCTGAAGGTGACGCCGTCCATGACCCAGGACTCGGGAAGAAACAGGCGGATGATGAAGTAGGAGGCGACAGCCATGACGCCGGCCGCGCCGAATTCGCCCGTATTGAGGCCCCGCTGCGGGTTGCCGCCTTCCTTCACCTTGACGAAGAAAGAGCCAAGAATCGATACGATAATGCCCACCGCGGCGAGCGCGAGCGGCAGCATCACGGCGCCGAGGGCCGAAGCCCCTTCCGCCTGGAGGCCCGACACAAACGTCGCGCCGGCGCCGAGCACCATGGTGCCGATGATCGAACCGACATAGCTCTCGAAGAGGTCGGCGCCCATGCCGGCCACGTCGCCCACGTTGTCGCCCACGTTGTCGGCGATGGTGGCCGGGTTGCGCGGGTCATCCTCCGGAATGCCTTCGTAGACCTTGCCGGCGAGGTCGGCGCCGACATCGGCCGCCTTCGTGTAGATCCCGCCGCCGACGCGCGCGAAGAGCGCAATCGAGGACGCGCCCAGCGAAAAGCCGGTCACCACGTTGATGATCTTGATGGTGTCCCAGTCCGTCAGGTTGTCGTAGGCGAGAAACAGCGTGCCGAGCCCGAAGAGCCCGAGCCCGACGACGGACAGGCCCATTACCAGACCGCCGGAGAACGCGACGTTCAGCGCCTGCGCCAGCCCCGTCCGCGCCGCATTGGTGGTGCGGACGTTGGCTTTGGTGGCGACGTTCATGCCGATAAAGCCGGCGCCTGCCGAACAGAGCGCGCCGATCACGAACGATACCGCCACGAACCACGAGGAGTTGGGGTTCGCCATGTTCGCGACCGCCAGCAGCACGGCCACCACGAGCACGAATACGGCCAGCACCCGGTACTCGCGGCGAAGAAACGCGCGCGCCCCTTCGGCGATGGAGGCCGCGATTTCCTGCATGTGTTCGGTGCCCGGATCCTGCCTGTTTACCCACTGGGTCTTCAGAAAGGCGTAGAACAACGCCAGGATACCGGCTACCGGTATGAGATAGGGTGTAATCGATGTATCCATAAAAAAAACCAGAATCAACCTTAACTATGCGTCAGCGAGCCGCCATACGAGACCATATGGTCGGACATTCCCGATAGGGCTTTCAGGCACAAAAAAGCGCTTTTACAACGCTTATGGCATATTGTTTTCGCAACTTCACCCGCGTTCCGCGCTGGATCGACTATTAAATCTGTTCATCACGGTCACAATGCCGTCGGTGACAAAAACCCGCGCCGCATCGTGTGCGATGCGTACGGCTTCTTCGATCGCGGGCCGTTCGCTTCCGGCGAAGGGCGATAACACATAATCGGCCTGCCTGCCCGGGGGAAAATCATTGCCAATACCAATGCGGATCCTAGGGAAATCGGTGGTCTGGAGGCTATCTATAATATCCTGCACTCCATTGTGTCCTCCCGACGACCCTTTCTGGCGGATTCTTACCGCGCCCATATCGAGATGGATGTCGTCCACAATGACCAGCATATCGGCCGGCGCGAGCTGGTGGCGCTTGAGGAGCCCCTTCACCGCGCCGCCGCTCCGGTTCATGTACGTGAGTGGTTTGGCGAAGCCTACAGAAAAGCCGCGGAGGCTGGTCCATCCCATCAGGACAGGACCAGCCTCCATCGAGAGCGTTGTCTTGGTCGAGGCTGCGAGGGCATCGACGACCATGAAACCCACGTTGTGCCGGGTATCGGCGTATTCGGCACCCGGGTTACCGAGGCCGATGATGAGGCGTTTCGAGCGAGCCATGCCGTTCCCCGATCGAGCCGGCGCGCCGAGGACGGCGTGCGATGGCTCGACGATGAGGGATCAATCGATCACTCAGCGTCGGCTTCCGCCGCAGGAGCGGCTTCGCCTTCGCCGGCATCGGTCGCCACGCGCGGCGCCAGGATCGCGATGATGGTCTGGCTCGGCACCCCGACGAACTCGATGTTTTCCACGTTCAGATCGCGGATATGGATCGACTGCCCCATCGTCAGCCCGGCGACATCGATGTCGATGTGGCCCGGGATGTCCTTGGGCAGGCAGCTGATTTCGAGCTCGTTGAGCACGTGCTGCGTGACGCCGCCGTCCATCTGGCCCTTCGGCGTGCCGATGAACCGGATCGGCACCTGGACGGTGATCTTTTCGCCGCGCTGGAGCACCTGGAAATCCGCGTGGATCGGCTCGTCAGACACCGGGTGATAGATGATCTCCTTCAGGATGCACTCCCAGCTCTTGCCGCCCAGGTCGATCTTGACGAGGTGCGTTTCTTCGGAGCGGACGAGCTGGAACAGGCCGAACGCCGGCATGCTGAACGTCTGAGGTTCGACGTTGTGGCCGTACAGCACGCAGGGTACGTTGCCTTCGCGCCGGATCTGCCGTACGGCCTTTTTACCAACCCCGCGCGGCGAGGCTTCGATCGTTCTAAATTCCATGGCTTGGATACCGCACAAGCGCCGGCGCAGCCGCCGGTACCGCTCGCGTCGCGGCCTCGGTTACGTGTTTAGGGCAAAAAAAGCGTAGATACCGACTCGTCCGTGTAAATGCGACGGATCGCATCGGCGAAAATGCCGGCCACGCTGACCACCTCGATACGCGGGGATGGCCGCGGCAACGGAATCGAATCCGTCACCACCAGCCGCGTCAGCGCGGACGACTCGATCCGATCGTAGGCCGGCCCGGACAGCAACGGATGCGTACAGGCGGCCATGATCTCCAGCGCACCCGCATTGCGGAGCGCCTGGGCGGCGCTGGTCAACGTGCCGGCCGTGTCGACGATGTCGTCCATGATCAGCACGTTTTTCCCCTCGACCTCGCCGATGATGTTCATCGCCTCGGCTTCGTTCTGGCGGGGCCGCCGCTTGTCGATCACCGCAAGATCCGCCCCGAGCCGCTTGGCATAGGCGCGGGCCATCTTGAGGGCACCGATATCGGGCGCGACCACGACCAGATTGGTCAGGTTGAGGGCCTGAAAATAGTCCGTAAAAACAGCAGACCCATATAAATGATCCACCGGCAAGTCGAAAAATCCCTGAATTTGCGGTGCATGCAAATCCATGGTCAGAATGCGGTCGACGCCGGCGACGGTCAGCATGTTGGCCATCATCTTGGCCGCGATCGAGACGCGAGGCTGATCCTTGCGCTCCTGCCGCGCATAGCCGAAGTACGGGATAACCGCCGTGATCCGCGCCGCCGAGGCCCGCTTGGCGGCATCGATCAGCAGGAGCAGCTCGATCCAGTTGTCGCCGGGCGGACATGTGCTCTGGATGATGAACAGATCCGTGCCGCGAATCGACTCGTCGTAGCGGCAATAGATCTCTCCGTCGGAAAACTTCTTGATAATCAGATTACCCAGGTTCTGACCGTACGCTTCCGCGATACGCTCGGCCAGCATAGGATTGGACCGCCCCGCAAACAGCGTGATCGGATGGCCCCTGAACGACGTTAGCATGTGCCCTGATTGACGCTTAATAAAGAAACCGCAGGCCCTGATGCCGGGTGCTCGGCAAGGCCTGCGTACGATGGGCGTGTGCGTGATGGCGCACGCGTGTCTCCTCGGGGCGAGCAGACATCGGAGTGATAACCGCGAAGTCGGTGCTGCTATCGTCGGCGCGGTGTTGCCCGGGGAGGATTCGAACCTCCACATACGGCTCCAAAGGCCGCTGTCCTGCCATTAGACGACCGGGCAAGGGATCCATCAGCATGCCGCAAGACCCGAATGCCACCGATGCGTTCGGCCGGTGCGTTCGGCAGGCGCGCCAAGCTACTGAACCTGGAAGTGCAAATCAACGCGGCGCCCCTCGAACGGGTTTCGCCGCAGGGCCGAGCCGGCGAGTTTAGCGCAAAGTTCAAGCTCGGTCATCGGTCATCGGTCATCGGTCATCGGTCATCGGTCATCGGTCATCGGTCATCGGTCATCGGTCGAACGCGCTCCCCCAGACAGGTTCCCAATGACCAGTGACCGCGCGCGAAGCGCGCATATGCCCCATCCGAAGGATGCACTGACCGCCCGCGAAGCGCGCTCATGCCCCATCCGCAGGATGCACTGACCGCGCGCGAAGCGCGCTCATGCCCCATCCGAAGGATGCATTGCCCGCCCGCGAAGCGCGCTCACGCTTCACCGCAGCATCTCCAGCACCCGATCCAGCGGCAGCGCCTCGACCGTCCCGCGGTGGCCGGTCACGGTCTCGGCCTTGAACAGCGAATTGTAGATGGCCTCCTCCGTCGCCTCGACCACCGCTTCGAAGAGCGGCGATATCTGGTCGTTGCCCAGCTCTTCATACAGCGCCGGCGCGGACCGCCGGGCCGGCGTGCGGCGGACCGATTCCGCCGTCGAGAACGCGATCACGTAATCGCCGGACCCATTCGTCATCGGCGACCCGGTTCGGGCCACGCCGAACAGCGCCCGCCGCGCCAGCCGCGTCAGGTTGCGATCCGACAGCGGCGCATCGGTGGCTACCACGATCATGATCGACCCGTCGGCGTCGCCCCGATCGAGCGCCTCCTTGAGGAAATATTGCCCCAGACGCTCACCCACGGGCACCCCCATGATCTGGAGGATCCCACCGTAATTCGACTGGACGAGCACGCCGACCGTGTAGCCGCCGAGCCCGTCCGGCAGCCGGCGCGAACTCGTGCCGATACCTCCCTTCCACCCGAAAGCTACGGTCCCGGCGCCGGCGCCCACGTTGCCCTCCGGCACGGCCCCCGTCGCCGCGCCGTCGATCGCCTCGCGGATGGCCCCGGCCCGCAGGGCGCGCCGGCGGATGTCGTTCAGAAAGCCGTCGTTCGTCTCGCCGACGACGGCATTGACCGACCGCACCTCCTCGTTCCCCGGCTGCTCGAGCGTCCAGTCCAGCACGGCCTCCGCCCCCTGCGGCACGGACAGGGTGTTGGTCAGCACGATGGGCGTCTCGATCTCGCCGAGTTCCTGGATCTGGCTGATGCCCATCAGTTTCCCGTAGCCATTTCCGATCACGACCCCGGCCGGCACCTTGTCCTGATACAGATTGCCCGCGTGCGGCAGGACGGCGGTCGCCCCGGTCTGCACCCCCTCGCCCGTCAGCGTCAGATGCCCCACCCGCACGCCGGCCACATCGGTGATGGCGTTCAACGGCCCGGGCTGCAGAATGCCGGGCGCGACGCCGGCCTCGCGCGCCCGCGGTCTCGGGGATGAGCCGGGATGCTCGCCCCGGTCCTGGCCGGCGGCATGTCCGGTGACGCCGAGTGCGAAGAGCGCCGCCAGTTGGGCGGCCAGAAACAGGTTGATGGGCATCGTATTCGATAGCGGTTGGGTGGCACCAACAAAAATACGTATTTTCGAGCGTCGGTGGCACGTCGTACCGACCTCGACATCCTTTACGTTCTCATCCAGCCAGCCACTATGCCTACTCACCCACGCGACTCACGCCGGGCATTTCTCAAGAAAGTCGCCGCCACCTCGGCGCTTTCCGGCAGCCTGGCGCCCATGCTCCAGGGCGCCGTAGCGGAAACGCTCCGCATGCCCGATCACTCCCGCATTTCGCCAAACGATACCGTCCGCATCGCCACCATCGGGATGGGCATCATCGGCTTTATCGACACCGACACCGCGCTCCAGGTGCCCGGCGTCGAACTCGTGGCCGCGGCGGAC
The DNA here is from genome assembly GCA_041391505.1 of Rhodothermales bacterium. Taxonomy (NCBI): domain Bacteria; kingdom Pseudomonadati; phylum Rhodothermota; class Rhodothermia; order Rhodothermales; species Rhodothermales bacterium. Next base: position 100,369 of record JAWKNW010000014.1, on the reverse strand, counting down.
CTCTACGAGGGCCGGCGCATCCACGTGAAGGAAGTCTACGGCAACCACATCGACACGTACGTCGACTACCGCGAGATCCTGGCCCGCACCGACGTCGACGCGGTGCTGATCTGCACGCCCGACCACTGGCACGTCCCGATCGCCAAGGATGCGCTGCGCGCCGGCAAGGCCGTCTACTGCGAAAAACCGATGGTCCACCAAGTGGAAGAGGGACTCGGCCTCATCCAGGTGCAGAAAGAAACCGGCAAGGTCTTCCAGGTCGGCAGCCAGTATGCCAGCTCCATCCTCTACGCCAAGGCGCACGAACTCTACAAGGAGGGCGCGATCGGCACGCTCAACATGATCGAGGCCATCACGAATCGCAACTCGGCGACCGGCGCGTGGCAGTATTCGATCCCGACCGACGCCAGCGAGGAGACGGTCGATTGGGACCGGTTCCTCGGTAGCGCGCCGAAGCGGCCGTTCGACGCCAAGCGCTTCTTCCGCTGGCGCAACTACTGGGACTACGGCACGGCGACCGCCGGCGACCTGTACGTCCACCTCTTCACGGGCATCCACCGCACCCTCGACGCCATCGGGCCGACGGACATCGTCGCCCAGGGCGGCCTGCGGTTCTGGAAGGACGGGCGCGACGTGCCGGACGTGCTCCTCAGCCTGTTCGCCTACCCCGAAACCGAGATGCATCCCGCCTTCAACATGTCCCTGCAGACGAACTTCGTCGACGGCCAGGGCGGCGGTTTCCATTTCAAGTTCATCGGCGACGAGGGCGTTATCACCGTCGGCGGTTCGAGCGTCACGGTGGAGCGCAACGCGCGAGCGAAGGAGTCGATCAGCAACCTCATGACCGGCTACAACTCGGCGCGGACCTTCTCAAACGCCCAGCAAAAACTGCTGGAAGCCGAGCTGCGCAAAAACTACGTCGAGCCCGTCGGTCCGCCCCTGAACTCCGAGATGACGTTCAACGCGCCGCGCGGCTACGACGACCGGTTCGATCATTTCACGTACTTCTTCGATTCGATCCGCAACGGCCGGCCCGTGTTCGAAGACGCCACCTTCGGCTTCCGCGCCGCCGCGCCAACCCTGCTGGCCAACATGAGCTACGTCAATCACAAACCGTACGTGTGGGACCCCAAAGCCATGAAGATCACGGGCTGACCCGCCGAACACGCGGAGGTCTCTCGCACAGGCGAGGGACCTCCCGGACCACCGTGAGACGCCTGTTGGGGCCATGGGCGTGATGCGGGAGGTCTCCCCGCGTTCGCGCGGACAGGCATTTCGACTCCCCCGTCGCAAGCGCCGTGGGCTCGTGCAGACCATCTTTCTGGTTACTCCTCCACAGGGTATGGAGGCTTCGAGTTCAATGGGCGATGTCGCCCTGCCTTGAGCCTTGAACACGCAGTCTTGAACCTCAACCATTCAGCCGAAACAGCATACCCGGAATGAACGGATCGGAACGCGCCGCAACGCCCCCGATGATCGGCGTCATCGGGGGGATGGGCCCGTATGCGGGGCTCGACCTGGTGCGGAAGGTGTTCGACGAAACCCGAACGGCGGTGGATCAGGATCATCTCCCCCTGGCCCTGCTCTCGATCCCCGGTGACATCGTCGATCGCACCGAATACGTCATCGGGGCCATCGCGGAGAACCCGGCGTACGCGATCGCGCGCATCGCGGGGATGCTGGAGCGCGCCGGCGTCACCGTGGCGGCCATCCCGTGCAATTCGGCACATTCTCCGCCCATATTCGATGTCGTGCTCGACGTCTTGCGGCAGGCCGGCAGCCGGCTCCGGCTCGTGCACCTGATCGAGGAGACCGCGCGGCATCTCGCCTCCAGGCCGATCCCTCCGAAACGCGTCGGCGTCCTCTCCACCACCTCGGTTTTTCGGCTGGGCCTGTATCGGGACGCGCTGGATCGCGCCGGCATCGAGGCCGTATTGCCTTCCGCAGCCATCCAGGAAAACGTGGTGCATGCCGCGATCTATGCCCCCGAGTACGGGATCAAGGCCTGCAGCAATCCGGTGAGTACCCGTGCCCGCGCCGACCTGGAGGGCGTCATCGCCGCGCTGGCGGAACGCGGCGCGGAGGCGGTCGTCCTCGGCTGCACCGAGCTGCCGCTGGCACTCCCCGGCACGCACGCCGCCGGCTTGCCGCTCATCGACCCTACCCGGATCCTCGCGCGGGCGCTGATCCGCGAGACCTATCCCGAACGGCTGCGCGAGGCCGGAGATGGCGTCGCTGTTGACTAGCGCGCCCGAAAGGATTACCATGCAATCTCCGCCCTGCCGGCAGGCGCCATGCACCGTACGCCTGGAAACACGCCGCTCCCCGGAAGCGCTTCCAGGCATTCAGTTCAGGGTACTCATACGGGAAAGCCATCCGCGCTGCGCATGCACCTCGACAGGTTCACCTCGAAGAGGATCCATATGAAACGCATTGCCCTAGCCCTTCTGCTCGGCTGCATCGCCGGCGTCGCCGGCGCCCAATCGTCTGAGCCCGTCCGCCATCCGCTCGAAGGCACCTGGGAGATGGTCTCCCAGACCATCATCCACCCGGATCGCGTCGAATACCCCCTCAAGATGGGCGAGTCGCTCCCCGGAAACCGCCGGCAGATCAAGATCCTGACGGCGTCGCATTTTGCCTTCGGCCGGCAGAGCGAGGATGGCGAAGAAATCACCGCCGGCGGCGGCCGCTACGAAATCGACGGCACCCGGTACACCGAGATCATCGAGTACCACACGAGCGCGCCGCTCGTCGGCACGCGGATTCCGTTTACCTGGCGGGTGGAAGACGACCTGTGGCACCATTCAGGCCAGATCGGCACCTTCCGCCTCGAAGAGGTGTATCGGCGCGTACGCGAATAACCCGGTTTTCAGTGTCCGGGCATCCTGGTTCGGATGCCCGGACCGCCAGAACGGACGGGCCGATTACACGCGATCACGCCCAGGACGAATTTCCGGCTATTGGGTGGTTTTTGTCGGGCTTCAAGGACGGGGCTAGCGTTGCAGAAAATACAGCGCGACGAAGGCCATCAGCACGGCGGCCAGGCCGATCGAGGCCCATCCCATCCACGCCGGCGCGCGGCGGAAGCGCAGCATCAGCCGATCCGACAGCCGGTCCGGCACCACCTTCGTCACCACCTGGCCGGCGACCTGCGCGGCCCAGTTGTGCCGCTGCAGCACTTCGGTCAGCGTCCAGTTCTCCTTGCGGGCCTCCAGCCGGCTCCGCACCTCCTCGAGGGTGCGCACGAGCGCGCCATGCGCCGGGTGGGCCAGATAGTCCTCGACGGCGCGGGGCGAAGAGATCAGCCGCAGCCCCTCGATGAGCCGTGCGCCGGTGTGCAGGTGGAGATGTTTATGGACCCAGGACTGGTCGAGGTGATTGTAGGCATCCGCCAGCCCCATCGAGGGGCGCCAGTGGAGCTGCCGGCCCGCCGGGTCGGCGCCGAGCGCCTGCTCGACGGCGCGTTTCAGATCGTCCACCCCCTCACCCTGCTCGGGGTGGACCGGGATCACGTCCACGCCCAGCAGGCCGCCCAGCTGGGTATGCTCGATGGCGGAGCCCAGGCGCGCGGCGCGGTCCCGCATGGTGAGCGCCACCACCACGGGCAGCCGCAGGTCGATGACCTGGGAGACGAGGTAGAGCTGCTGCTGGAACTGGAGCGCATCGACAACGACCACGATGGCGTCCGGCGTGGCGACGCCCCGCCCCAGGAGCGTGTCGTACACGACCCGTTCGTCTTCGGTGTTGGGTGTGAGCATCGAGGCCGCCGGCAACTCGCTGAAATGCAAAGCCGCCCGCCCCGAACGGGCGACGAGGGCGCGGCAGAGCGTCGTCTTGCCGCTGCCGGCATGACCGACGATGACGACCGAAGGAATGTCCGCTTGCATGGATCTGTCCATTTCTGAGCTGTTGAGGTCGGCGCGGATGGGGAGCACGGCCCGGAAAGCGGCGGACGCACGACGGTCAGCCGGGCTCCCACGTGGCCCCGAGGCGCAAACGTTGCGCGTCCGCTGGAGATCCGCGGCGGGTGCGATCAGCCGAAATGCGCGGCGAACCAGGCGTCCATCGTCGCCGGCTCCACGGCGCCGGCCAGTCCGATCGCGACGAGTTGTGTCATCGGCGCGTCGCCGCCCCAGGGCGCGCCCGGCTGCACCTCCGTCCGCGTGCCGACGCGGTGGACGACGATGGCCCTCTCTGGCATATCGTCCAGAAAAACGAGTCCTTTGACGCGCAGCACGCCGGCCGGCAAGGCCTGCAGCGCCAGCGTCAGCGCGCGGAGCGACGATACCGGCCGCGCGCTCGACCCGCTCCACGCCGCGAACCCCGGCAGGTCGTGCGCCGGATGCGCCTCCCCCGGCCCGAAGCCGGCGCCGAGGAGCAGCGGCCACGGCGCGACGCCGGCGGCACTTTCGACAACCGCCGCCGCCGGCGCGGCCGCTTCCGCCATCCGGCGGGCGGCCGACCGTTCTGTCGGCGTCGCCAGGTCTACTTTGGTCACCACCACGATGCCGGCGGACGCCAGCTGGCGGTCGATCAGCGCCGCCACCTCGGCGGGACGCTCTTCGAAAACCGACGACGCGTCGAGCAGCGTGACGACGGCATCCAGCCGGATGGCCCCATGCCGGCTGGCGGACGCAAACGTGAATGCGATGGCCGCCGGGTCCGCCACGCCGCTGGCCTCGACGACGATGCGGTCGGGCGGCTCCGGCCGGTCGAGTAGGTTCCACACCGCCCCGAGGAGGTCTTCCTGGATGGAACAGCAGATGCAGCCGTTCGACAGCTCGACCAGATCCTCCCGCTCCGCCTCCACCAGCCGCGCGTCGATGTTGATCGACCCGAAATCGTTCACGAGCACGGCGATGCGCAAGCCGTCCGCCTCGGCCAGCAGCCGGTTGAGCAGGGTCGTCTTGCCGGCGCCGAGAAAGCCAGACAGCACCGTGATGGGTATGACGCGGTCTGCATCCACCCCCTCAGCCCGCCCCGAGCGGCAATTCCACGACAAAGGCCGTGCGACCCGGCTTCGATTCCACGCGGATCGCGCCGTCGTGCTGGACGGTGACGATGCGGTGCACGATATCGAGGCCGAGGCCGGTCCCCTCGCCGACGCCTTTCGTCGTGAAGAAGGGCTCGAAGATGCGGGATTGGAGCTCTTCCGGGATGCCCTTGCCGTCGTCGATCACCAGGACCTGGGCGAACGGCCCCTGCCGGCGCGTCACGATCCGCAACGTGCCGCCGGGCGCCATCGCATCGATCGCGTTGTCGATCAGATTGGTCCAGACCTGGTTCAGCTCGCCGGCGTAGGCCGAGACCGGCCCGAGGCCGGCGTCGTAGTCGCGCTCGACCTGTATCTGCTTCTCCCGAAGCTCGTGCCCCAGCATGGTGAGCGTGCTTTCGATCCCCTGCCGGAGATCGACCGGCTCGCGCTCCGGCGCCCGGTCCATGTGCGTGTAGACCTTGACCGATCCCACGATCTCCGACACGCGCCGCGAGGCCTGCCGGATGTCGTCGAGCAGGCGATCCGCCGCGACGGTGCCTTCGAGCCACAGCACCAGATCGGGGACGGCCTCGTCCGGCACCTCGCGGGTGACCGCATCGAGGTCCGCCGGCGCGATGCCGGCTTCCACGAAGGTGGCGGCGAGTAGCCAGCTCTCCGGGACACGGCGGTCGTCCAGCCAGTCGGCGATGGCATCTTCCCGCGCGCCGCGGTCGAGCGCGGAGAGCGGCGGCGCGGCCTCCACGGTGCACCGCTGGCGGAGCCCGTCGGCGGCGTGGATGAGCGATTCGGACAGCCCGTGGCGCGCGAGGCGGGCGACGAGCGGGGGCAGTTGCTGAAGGCGTTCCTGGAGGGTGGCGGCGGCCCGGTTGACGGCCGCGGCGGGGTTGTTGATTTCGTGGGCGAGGCCGGCGGCCAGCTTGCCCAGGGCCAGCATTTTTTCCTGCTGCTGGTCGTTCCAGGAGCTGCTGCGGACGCGGTCGGACATGAGGGCGATGAGGTGCTGCCCGAGGTCCGGGATCCGGTAGAGCATCTCCCGGAAGTCGCTCCGGGGAAGCTGCCCGACGCGCGTCCGTTCGATGGGGTTGGCCCGGCCGGCGAAATGCGTCATGCGCGAGTAGGGCAGCACGCCGGTGATCCGGCCGGCGCGAAAGGTGTCGAACACCCGCCACGCGCCCCCCTGGAACGTGAGGATCTGCAACGCGCCCTCCAGGATGACAAACATAAACTCGGCGGCCGCGCCGGACTCGAACGGCGCTTCGCCGACATCCAGCCAGCGCTCGGACATATGCTCCGCGAGCCACTGGCGATCCGCCTCCGTCAGGCCGGCGAAGATGGGGACGATGAGCAGGTCGGACGGTGTGATCATGGCGCTACCATCACCTCGTCGACGTAGCACCACGCCCAGCTTTCGCCGGGTTCAAAGGAGCGCGCGATGGGGTGATCCGTTTCGTGGAAGTGGCGGGTGGCGTGTTTGTTTTTGGAATCGTTGCAGCAGCCCACATGGCCGCAGGTCATGCAGATGCGGAGATGGACCCAGGTGTCCCCATCGCGCAGGCACGCCTCGCAGCCGGCGGAGCCCGGGACGACGGGCCGCACGCGATCCAGATGCCGGCAGGCCGTGTCGCCGGCCGGCTCGATGGTGATCGCATCCGAGTCCGCCATCGGCGCGTCGAGCAGGGCGTAGTCGCCGCCGCGCACCTCGTTGACGATCTGTTCGATCTCCCCCGCCGGCACGCGGGCGTCCTGCAGGATCTGGGCGAAGAGCTGGACGATGCTCTCGACCTCCTCGGCGATGACGCACGAGGCGCCGGCGGCGTGCAGATGGTCGATCTCCACCCGGTAGCGCGTCCGCACGACGATGTGGAGCGCCGGGTTCAGCGTCTTCGCCACCTGGATGACCCGGTGCGCCATGGCGGTGTGGTCGTCGGCGATGACAAGGGTGCGGGCGCGGGCGATGCCGGCGTGTTCGAGGAGGTGCTGGCGGGCGTAGTCGCCCCGGAGCACGAGGGCGCCGGCCGCTTCGGCCTCGTTGGCCCCTTCGGGCGAGAGGGTGGTCACGATAAACGGCAGGTCGACCCGCAGGAGCACCCGCACGAGCCGGCGCGCGGCCGGGCCGTAGCCGGCGATGATGACATGGTCCGACAGGCTCTCCGTCAGGTGCGGGTCGAGCGCCGGGGCCTCGTCGACCGCGGCGGGGCCGGCGTGCTGTTTTTTCGCCATGCGGTTGCCCAGGGCCCCCAGCACGGGCGTGAGGATCATCACGAGCACCGTCGACGCGATAAACGTCTGCTCGCCGAGGCCTTCCATCCCGGCCGGGAACAGCCCGATCTCGCCGCCGGCGCGGGCCAGCACGAAGGAAAACTCCCCGATCTGCGCGAGGATGAGCCCGGTCGCCAGCGCGACGGGCAGCGGATAACCCAGCACGCGGACGCTGAAGGCCGTCGTGGCCACCTTCAGCAGCACGACCGCCACGACGGCCCCAAGGACGAGCGGGATATGCTGGATGAAAAACCCGAGATCGAGCAGCATGCCGACGGACACAAAAAACGTGGCGCTGAAGAGGATCTGGAGGGGCATGATTTCGCCCATGGCGTGCTCGCTGAACCGGCTTTCGCTCACGATGAGGCCGGCGAGGAACGCCCCGAGCGAGAGGCTCACGCCGGCCAGGCTCGTCAGGTACGCCGTCCCGAAACAGATGCCGATGACGCTGAGGAGGAAGAGTTCGGGCGAACAGGTGCGGGCGACCGCCTCGAGGAATTTCGGCATCAGCCGGCGCGCCAGCACGAGCACCAGCACGATGATGAGCGCCGCCTTGCCGAGCGCCCACCCGATGTCGAGCGCGGAGCCGCCGGCGCCGGCCAGCATCGGCACGAGCAGCACCATGACGATGATGGCGAGGTCCTGGAAGATGAGCAGTCCGAGGCCGGCCTGCGCATACGGCTGGTCCATCTCGCCGCGGTCCCCCAGCATCTTGAGCACGATGGCCGTCGACGACAGCGCCACGAGGAAGCCGGTGAAGAGCCCCACCTGCCAGGGTACGCCGAAAGCGGCCAGGATCCCCATCGTCGCCAGCGACGCGAGCCCGACCTGCAGACCGCCGCCGCCGAAGATCAGCCGCTGGATCCGCGCCAGCTTTTCGAGGCTGAATTCGATCCCGATGGTAAAAAGCAGCAGCACGACGCCGACTTCCGCCGCCTCGTTGACCAGTTCGAGATCGCGCACCAGCCCGACCCCCATCGGCCCGATCACGACGCCGGCCACCAGAAACCCGACGATGGGCATCACGCCGAACCGATGGCAGAGGTAGGCGATCAGCGCGCTGGCCACCACCAGCGCGGCGATTTCAGCAAAAAAAGCCGGCGTGGCGGCGAGGAGGTAGGGCATGGGAAATCTGAAATCTGAAATCGTAGATCGGAAATCGTAGATCTCTTCAGGTGAAAAAAACGGTCAGGCTCGCGATACGCCCTTTCAGACCCTTTCCATTGTGCATGGTGCACTTCACAGCGTTGCCAGATGGCGGTGCACAAAATGGACGGATACCGAGCCTTCGCCCACGGCGGAGGCGACGCGCTTGACCGATGCGTGGCGGACGTCGCCCGAGGCGAACACGCCCGGGATATTGGTTTCCAGCAGGAACGGATCCCGTTCGAGCGGCCAGCCGGCGAGATGGGTTTTCGGGTCCAGATCGGGGCCGGTGAGGATGAAGCCCTGGGCGTCGCGCGCGACCTGATCGCCGAGCCACCCGGTATGCGGGGCCGCGCCGATGAAGACGAAGAGGAAATGGCCCGGGATGGTTTCGGTCGCTCCGGTGGCGATCTCCGCCACCTCGACGGCTTCCAGGCGCTGCTCCCCCTCGCACGCTCGCACCTCGACGCCGAGCCGCACCTCGATGTTGGGCGTCTGGACGATGCGGTCGACGAGGTACTGCGACATCTTCGCTTCCAGCGAACCGCCGCGGACGAGCATCACGATGCGGCGGGCGTAGGCGGCGAAGAACAGCGCGGCCTGGCCGGCGGAGTTGCCGGCGCCGATGATAAAAACCGTCTCGCCGGCGCAGTTCATCGCCTCCGTCATCGCGGCGCCGTAAAACACCCCCAGCCCTTCGAGACGGTCGGCGCCGACGGCGGGCAGCTTGCGCCAGGAGACCCCCATCGCGAGCATCACCGCATGGCAGGCGATTTCGCCGCCGTCGGCCAGTTCGAGCCGGCGGTAGGGGCCGTCGATGCGCAGGGCGCGCACGGACTGGGGCGCCAGGATCTCGACGCCGAACTTGCGGGCCTGTGCCACGGCGCGCCGCGCCAGGTCGGCCCCGGAGAGGCCGGACGGGAAGCCGAGGTAGTTCTCGATCCGGCTGCTCGTGCCGGCCTGCCCGCCGGGCGCTTCGCGCTCGATCAGGACCGTCCGCAGGCCCTCCGATCCCCCATACACCGCCGTCGCCAGCCCCGAAGGCCCGCCGCCGACGATCGCCAGATCGTAAAACGGCTGCTCGGCGCGGGTGCGCAGCCCGACCCGCTCGGCCACGGCGGCCGGCTCCGGGTTTTCGAGGATGTCGCCCTCCGGAAGGACGATCAGCGGCAGCGACGGCGAGCCCGCGAAGCGCGCGATCACGGCGCGTGCCTCTTCGGACGCCTCGACGTCGTGAAACCGATAAGGCAGCTGGTTGCGGGCCAGGAAATCCTTCATGGCATGGACCCGCGCCGACCACCGGTCACCGACGACGCGGATGCCTCCGTAGCCCGGGCGATAGTCGGCCTGCCAGTCGTCGAGCAGTTCATCGAGCACCGGATAGAGCTTTTCCTCGGGCGGATCCCAGGGTTTCAGGAGGTAATAGTCGACCTGCGAGCGGTTGATGGCGCCGATGGCCGCATCCGTATCCGCATAGGCCGTCAGGAGGACGCGCTTGCTGTCCGGAAACAGCAGCTTCGCGGCCTGGAGAAACGCCACGCCGTCGAGTTCGGGCATGCGCTGATCCGAAATCAACAGGGCGATGGGTTCGTCGCGCGCCTTGACGGCGTCCAAGGTTTCGACGGCTGCGGCGCCGCTATCGGCGCGAAGAATGCGATAATCCTTGCCATAACGCGCGCGCAGATCGCGCGCGATCGATCCGAGGACCTGCGGATCGTCGTCGATGGCGAGAATGATGGGTTTAGTCATGGGATGGCTATCCGATCACAGATGCGGCGGGATACGAGGCGGGACACGGGGCCGGACAAGGGCCGGTGCCCGAGAGGGTGCTGGGACGAGCGAGCCCGGCAGATGTTGCGCACATTTATCCTCAGCTTAACAAGATTAACGACGAGCAAACAACCCTTACATGCGGCTGCTCGTAGGTAGAGTCGTATTCACTTCGCCAGAGCGGGCGCCAGCCCGGGCGAGATTCAAGACGACGCATCACGACAAGTCCATGTACGCCAATAGATACCGCCTCTCAACCCCGCTATTCCTCCTTTTCGCCGCCCTGCTGGCGGCAGGCATCGCCCTTCCGGCCCAGGCCCAGGGCCAGCGTCCCCCCGCTCCGCAAGGGGTTCTCAGCGGATCGGTGCAGGACAGCGACACCGGCGAGGCCATCTCCACGGCCACGATCGCGGTCTGGAGCTCCCGGGACAGCAGCCTGGTGACGGGCGCCGTGAGCAACGTCGACGGGACGTTCATGATCGAGCAGATCCGGCCAGGGAGCTACTATGTCAAGGTCAGCTTCATCGGCTACGAAAACGCCGTGGCGAACGACATCAACATCACGCCGGCGAGTCCGCGCGTGTCGCTCGGCGCCATCCGGCTCACGCCGGACACCCAGCAGCTCGAGGGCGTCGAAGTCGTCGCCGAGCGGGAAGCCGTGACGTTCGAGATCGACCGGACGGTCTACAACACCAAGGATCAGATCACGAGCACGGGCGGCTCCGCGTCCGACGTCCTCCAGAACATCCCCTCGGTGGAAGTCGATATCGACGGCAACATCAGCCTGCGCGGCAACTAGAACGTGGTGGTGTACATCAACGGCAAGCCCTCGCCGGTCCGGGGCGACTTCCTCGCCTCCTACCTGCAGCAGATCCCCTCCGGCATGGTCGAGAAGGTCGAAGTCATCCCCAACCCCTCCGCGAAGTTCGACCCGGACGGGATGGCCGGCATCATCAACCTCGTGATGAAGCAGGACAGCGACCTCGGGACGAGCGGCGGCCTCACGCTGGGCATCGGGACGAGCGATTCGTACAACGCGTCGGGTAACCTGAACTTCCAGAAAGGCAAGCTGAGCCTCTTCACGAACTACGGCTTCCGGTATGACGACCGGTTGAACACCGGCTACAACTTCCGCGAGAACCGCTACCTCGACCCGCTCACGTACCTCGAGCAGAATGAAGACGGCAGCCGGAAGAACCTGTCGAACATGGTCAACGTGAATGCCGACTATGCCTTCAACAAGAAGGACGTGCTCTCCGCCTCCGCCCAGATGAGCCTGCGCAACGGCGACGGCGACGGCGTCAACACCTACGCGCAGCTGGGCACGAACAGCGAACTGACCGGGCTCTACGACCGCCTCTCCGGCAGCGCGAACGACGGCTTCAACATGGACTACAAGCTGTCCTTCAAGCGCACGATCGAAACCTCGAAGCACGAGTTCAGCGCCGACCTGCGCTACAACCGCTCGAACGGGTCCAACGACGACCTCTTCACCCAGCAGCTGCGCAACCTGGACGGCACCTCGGCCAACGCCACGCCGGACCTCCAGCGCAACAACCAGGACAACCTGGAGAACGAATACACGGCGCAGGTGGACTATGTGCGCCCGCTCGGCGCCGGCCGGCTCGAAACGGGCTACAAAGGGACCTTGCAGCAGCTCGACAACGGGTTCTACTCCGAACAGTTCGACTACGGGATGGGCGCCTACCTGCCCGACCTCAACTTGAACAACGAGTTCATCTACAACGAGCAGGTGCATGCCGCCTACGGCATCCTGAGCGGCTCCGTCGGCAAGCTCGACCTCCAGGGCGGCGTCCGCCTCGAACAGGCCCTCACCACGTTCGACCTGACCACGACCAGCGAGAGCTTCGACAACAACTACTTCAGCGTCTTCCCGAGCGCCTTCGCTTCCTACAAGTTCTCGGACACACGCGCCATCCGGCTCAGCTACAGCAAGCGCATCCAGCGCCCCCGCACCCGGATGCTGAATCCCTTCACGAACTACAACGACCCCCTCAATCTCTTTGTCGGGAATCCGTACCTGAAGCCGGAATACGTGCACGCCTACGAGCTGTCGCTCCAGCAGTTCTCGAACAAGGGCTCGCTCAGCCTGGCTCCGTACTACCGGAAGACCATCAACCAGATGGAGCGGTTCAAAACGATCGATCCGGCGACGGGCATCTCGACGACGACCTTCGAGAACTTCGACTCCAGCGAATCCTGGGGCAGCGAAATCATCGGCTCCCTGCGCCTCGGCCAGAAGCTGAACGGGTTCGCCAGCTTCAACCTCTACAAGGTGGTCACCAACGGCAGCAACGTCGACACCGACCTGAGCAACTCGGCGATTTCCTGGTCGTCGCGCTTCAACGCCACCTGGCAGGTGCGCCCGGGCCTCGACCTCCAGGCCTCCTACTTCTACCGCGCCCCGACCGACATGGCGCAGGGCCGCATCTCGGCCTTCTCGCGCGCGGACATCTCCATCCGGCAGAAGTTCATGAACGACAAGGCGAGCCTCACGCTCCGCGTCAGCGACCCGTTCGACCAGATGGGCTTCAAGTTCATCGTCGACGACAACACCTTCTACCAGCTCGGCGAACGCAAATGGCAGTCGCGCAACGCGTACCTGGCGTTCACCTACAACTTCGGCCGGCAGCCCCAGCGCCGCAACCGCGACCGCAACGATAACGCCGGCGGCGGCGACATGGGCGGCGACGTGGGGATCAATTGAGGGGTTGAGGATCGAGGTTCGACGGTCAAGGAGTGCCCTCACAAGCCTTGATCCTCGAACCTCGAACGTTAAACCTTCGGCGCTATCCCGGCGCCGAATATTGACCATCGGATAATGCACGAGGCGAAGCAAGCGATTATCTTGCTTCGCCTCTTTTTTTATGCGGGCATAAGCGACCGCGCGTCATCGATGCGCCGGCACGACGGGGAATACGCTTTCTGCGTGTGCATTTCCTCCCTCCCGTTTCCGGCGCGGCGCCGTTTTGCTTCCCTCCAGGCCGATCCTCACGAAACGTAACGCCATGAAACGATACCTGCTTCTATTGCTATGGGTATGCGCTGCAGGCCCCCTTCCCGGCTTCGCGCAGACCAGCGTCTTCATCAATGAGATTCATTACGACAACACCGGCGCGGACATCGACGAGGCGATCGAAATCGCAGGTCCGTCCGGGACCGACTTGTCCGGCTGGAGCCTCGTGCTCTACAACGGGAGCGGCGGCGCCGCCTACGACACCCAGAACCTGTCCGGCGTCATCCCCGACCTCGGCGGCGGCTTCGGCGTCGTAACCGTCACGTATCCCTCGAACGGCCTCCAGAACGGCTCGCCCGACGGGATCGTCCTCTACGACGGCGCCAGCGTCGTCCAGTTCTTGAGCTACGAGGGGAGCTTTACGGCCGTCGGCGGCGTCGCCGACGGGTTGACCAGCACGGACATCGGCGTCAGCGAATCGTCGGGGCCGCTCGGCGAATCGCTGCAGCTCGGCGGTACGGGTTCGACGGCGGAAGATTTCGTCTGGGAAGCCTCCCAGGCCAACACCTTCGGCGCGTTCAACGCCAACCAGATCTTCAACGGCGACGGCGGCCCGCCTACCCCGCCCAACGTCGTCATCAATGAGGTCGACGCAGACCAGACCAGCACCGACAACGCGGAGTTCGTCGAACTCTTCGCCGCGCCGAACACCGACCTTTCGGGGCTCGCGCTCGTGCTGTTCAACGGCAGCAACGACCAGGCCTACCAGGCCTTCGACCTCGACGGCTTCGCCACCGACGCCGACGGCTACTTCGTCGTCTGCGGCGATGCCGTCAACGTGCCGAACTGCGACCTGGACGTGTCGCCGAACACCGACCTGATCCAGAACGGGGCAGATGCCGTCGCCCTGTATCAGGCGGATGCGTCGGCCTTCCCGAACGGCACGCCGGTGACCGTCGAGAACCTGATCGACGCGCTGGTCTACGACACCGACGACGCCGACGACCTGGAGCTGCTCGCACTGCTGAACGCCGGCGAGCCCCAGGTCAACGAAAACGGCAACGGCGCGAAGGACACCGAATCGATGCAGCGCATCCCGAACGGCTCGGGCGGCGCGCGGAACACGGCGGCCTTTACGACGCTCCCCCCGACGCCCGGCGCGATCAACGAGGCGCCGGCGCCCGACGTCAGCGTCGTCATCAATGAAGTCGACTCCGATCAGACAAGCGGCGACACCGCCGAATTCGTCGAACTCTTCGCCGATCCGGCCACCGACCTGTCGGGCCTCGTGCTGGTGTTCTACAACGGCAGCAACGACCAGTCCTACCAGGCCTTCGACCTCGACGGCTTCGCCACCGACGCCGACGGCTACTTCGTCCTCTGCGCCAACGCCGCGACGGTGGCGAACTGCGACCTCGACGTTACGCCGGACACGGACCTGATCCAGAACGGCGCCGACGCGATCGCGCTGTTCGTCGGCGACGCCTCGGCCTTCCCGAACGGGACGCCCGTGACGACCGTCAACCTGGTCGACGCCGTCGTCTACGACACCGACGACGCCGACGACGCCGGCCTGCTCGTGCTCCTGAACGCCGGCGAGGCCCAGGTGAACGAAAACGCGTCCGGCTCCAAGGACACCCAGTCCATCCAGCGCATCCCGAACGGGTCGGGCGGCGGGCGCAATACGTCGACCTACAGCCTCTTCGACCCGACGCCGGGCGCCGAAAACGGCGTGGTGCCCTTCGCCGGCACCTTCGAGATCTACGCCCTCCAGGGCGCGGGGCTGACGTCGCCGTACGCCGGCTTCCGCGTGGCGACGGAGAACAACGTCGTCACCGCACTGTCGACCAACGGCTTTTTCATCCAGACGCCGGCCGACCGGTCGGACAACGACCCGGCCACCTCGGATGGCCTCTTCGTCTTCACCGGCAGCGCGCCGACGGTGAGCGTCGGCGACCTGGTCTCGGTCACCGGCTCGCTCGTCGAGTTCTTCGAGTTCACCGAATTCACCGACGACCCTGTCGTCACGGTGCTCGGCAGCGGCGCTCCGGTGCCCGATCCGGTCGTGTTCGATGGCGCGACGCCGTCGCCGGATCAGCCGCAGGACGCCAACGCGTACGAGCGGTACGAAGGGATGCGGGTGACGGTGGCCAACGGCCTCGTCTCCGGCCCGAGCCAGAGCTTCGGCACGGACCCCGAGGCGGAAGCGTTTGTCGTGGCGAGCGGCCAGCTGCCGTTCCGCGAAAAAGGCATCGTCTACCCGGGTCTCTCCGGCCTGCCGGTGTGGGACGGCAACCCCGAAGTGTTCGAACTCGACCCCGACAAGCTCGGGCTCGACAACCAGATCCTGACGGTCGGTTCGACCTTCCAGGCCACGGGCGTCATCGGGTTTGAGTTCGGGGATTACGAGCTGTGGCCGACGGAGCTGACCGTCACGCCGGCGCCGCTGCCCATCCCGGTGCGCGCCGCGGAGGCCGGCGAGGCGACCGTCGGCTCGCTCAACCTGTTCCGGCTCTTCGACGACATCAAGGACGGCACGGAAGACACGGTGCCGCTGGACGAATACCAGACACGACTGGCCAAATTCTCGATCTACATCCGCGACGTGCTCGGCGCGCCGGATATCCTCGCCGTCGAGGAAGTCGAGAAGCTCGGCGTACTCCAGGCGCTGGCCGCCCGGATCCAGGCGGACGACCCGACGCTCGCGTACGACGCCTACCTCGTGGAAGGCAACGACGTCGGCGGGATCGACGTGGGCTTCCTCGTGAAGCCGGCGCGCGTGCAGGTCAACGCCGTCACCCAGCTCGGCGCGACCGAGACCCTGTCGGTCGACGGCTCGCTGCTGCACGACCGGCCGCCGCTCCTGCTGGAGGCCGACTTCCTGGCCTACGGCCTGCCGGCCTTCCCGATCGAGGCGATGGTCGTCCACAACCGCTCGCTCAACGGGATCGAGGATCCCGGCTCCGGCGGCGACCGCGTCCGCCAGAAACGCCTCGAGCAGGCACTTTCGATCGCGACGATGATCCAGGACCGCCAGACCGCCAACCCGGATGTGCGTCTCGTGGTGCTGGGCGACTTCAACGCGTTCGAGTTCACCGACGGCTACGTGGATGCCGTGGGCATCATCCGGGGCTCGTTCGACCCGTCCGAGAGCCTGCTGAGCGGAGCCGACCTCGTCGAGCCCGACCTCACGAACCAGGTGCTGACGGTGCCGGCGGAAAACCGGTATTCGTTCGTCAACCAGGGCAGTCCGCAGGTGCTCGACCACGCGCTCACATCGGCCGGCCTCGACCCGTTCGTCACCGGCTTCAGCTACGGCCGCGGCAACGCCGGCGCGCCGCTGGTGCTGATCGACGACCCGTCGAACGCCCTGCGGTCGTCCGACCACGACGGCCTCGTCGTCTTCATCCAGGCGCAGGAGCCGTTCCAGGCAACCGCGGTGCTGGCCGCACGGAACAGCATGTACCTGGATTCCGGCGTCCATGTCGCCAGCGGTGATGTGCTCGTTCGGGACGACGCGACGGACGCAACGCTCGCCGGCGCCGAACTCGTGCTCGACCGCAAAGTCATCACGGCAGCCGGTTATCAAATGAAAGCCAACGAGATCGTGATCCTGCCCAATTCGGTGGTCAAGAGCGACGTTACGTTCAACACGCTAACGAACGCAGGCACCATCACAGGCACGCAGACCAGTCCGCTCGCTCTGCCGGCATTCGCCTTCCCGCCGTTCCCGGCGATCGACGCCGGCGGCGACGACCTGATCGTCGGCTCGAACCAGACGGTGACGCTGGCGCCCGGATCGTACGGCGACATCACCGTCCGATCGAACGGCACCCTCGTGCTGGCCGGCGGCCTGTATCAGGTCTCCTCCGTTACCCTGGCGAGCAACGCCAACCTGCGCTACAGCAGCGCGGCGGAGTTGCGGGTCGATGGCGTCTTCACGGCAAGCCAGACGGTGAACGTGACGCCGGCGAGCGGCGCGACGGTGGATGCGTCCGACTTCGTCATCTTCGCGGCCGGCGCGAACGGGACGACGTCGACGGCGGTCGACTTTGGCCATTTCAGCACGATCTCCGCCAGTATTTACGCACCGAACGGCACCATCGAGTTTTTCGGCAACAGCACCGCAACCGGCGCCTTCCTCGCCAGGGACATCGAAGTGGGCCGCAATACCACGGTACAACTGGACAACCACTGGGCGGTGGAAACGCTCGCTCCGGTCGTCGCCGCGAGAGCAGGGCAGGATGCGCCGGCGTTGCTGCTGCAAACGGCGGCCGAGCTGCCGGAAGCGTACGGCCTCGGTGCGAACTACCCGAACCCGTTCAATCCGGTGACGGTGATTCCGTTCAGCCTGCCCGAAGCGAGCCACGTCTCGCTGGTCGTGTACGACCTGCTCGGCCGTAAGGTCGAGACCCTCGTCGACCGCGCGATGGAGCCCGGTTTCCACCAGGCTCGTTTCGACGCCGGCGCCTTACCGAGCGGGGCCTACCTGTACCGCATCGAGGCCGGCTCGTTCGTGCGCACCGGCAAGATGATGCTGGTGAAATAAGCTGCGTTGGGGGATGGGAGTGTGGGGGGATGGGCGTGGCGAATCGACCGCCATTGCTCCCAAACTCCCACACTTCCATCCTCATGTTTCCCGCGCTTCGTAGACGTTCGCAACCGTCCAACCCGCATCCAGGTAGACCGGGACGAGCACCCGACCGTACGTGGGTCCCTCGAACCGATCGAGCCGGCGCCAGTGACCGGGAAGTGCACCGGATTCGAAGAGCTGGACCGGGATGGCCGCGCCGGCCTCATCCCATCGAAATGCCGGATAGAAGGTCACCGCCCCCCATCCGCGTGGATGGCGGGCTCCGCGGACCGTCGCGGACCGCCAGATCCCTTCCAGCGGCGCCAGCTGATCCGCGTTCGATTCGCCGGGAGCGAGGGTACCGTAGACGACGAGCCGGCAGGAAACCCCAAAACGCGTTTCCATCTCCGCCTCCAACCGCTCGCGTTCGCGCGTTCGGGAACGAGAGGCGCGCAGCGCGTTGAGCCGGCGCAGCGACGCCAGCAGATCGGCATCGGGTGCAACCATCTCAGGGCGTCGGCAGGAAGAGGGCCGCGCCCGGTCCGAGCGGCCAGCCGAGCACCAGCCAGAGCACGAGCAGCGTCATCCACACGGCGAGGAAAGCCAGCGTGTACGGCAGCATGGTGGCGACGACGGTGCCGATGCCGGCTTTTTTGTCGTACGTCTCCACGAACGCCACGATCAGCGCGAAATACGACATCATGGGGGAGATGATGTTCGTCGCGCTGTCGCCGATGCGGTAGGCGGCCTGGACGAGCTCGGGCGTATAGCCCAGCAGCATGAACATCGGGATAAACACCGGCGCCATGATGGCCCACTTCGCGGACGCGCTCCCGATCGAGAGATTGATCAGCGCCGAGAGCAGGATGAAGGCCACCATCAGCGGGATGGGACCGAGGCCGGACGCCTTCAGCAGATCCGCGCCTTCGATGGCGAAGATGAGGCCGAGATTCGTCCACCGGAAGTAGGCGACGAACTGTGCGGCGAAAAAGACCAGCACCATGTAGAGGCCGAGGGCCGACATCGACTTGCCCATGCCCTTCATCACGTCCGCATCGCTGTGGAGCGTCCCGGCGCCGATCCCGTAGAGGATGCCGGCGAGGCTCGCGGCGATAAAGATGAACGCGACGATGCCTTCCATGAAGGGCGACCGGAGGATGCTCCCGGTCCCGATCTCGCGCAGAAATCCGTCCTCCGGGATAAGCCCCCAGAGCACGAGGCCGGACAGCACGGCGATGCCGGCGCCGGCGTACCAAAGGCCCCGTTTTTCGGCCGAGCTGAGCGGCTTGACCTCCTCGGCCTGCACGTCGCCCGTATACGCCCCGAGGCGCGGCACCACGATGCGCTCGGTGACCCACGTGCCGGCCGCCGCGATCACGAATGTCGACGCCGCCATGAAGTAGTAGTTGGCGGCGGGGTTGACCGTGTACGCGGGGTCGATGATCTGCGCCGCCTCCTGGGAGAGACCGGCGAGCAGCGGATCCACCGTCCCGAGAAACAGGTTGGCGCTGTAGCCGCCGGAGACGCCGGCGAAGGCCGCCGCGAGGCCGGCGATGGGATGCCGGCCGACGGCCAGAAAGATCAGGGCGCTGAGCGGAACGAGCAGGACGTAGCCGACCTCGCTCGCCGCGTTCGAGAGCACGCCGGCCATGACGATCACGAACGTCAGCAGCCGCGTCGGCGCGGAGATGACGAGCAGCCGCAGGCCGGCGCCGATCAGGCCGCTGCCTTCCGCCACCCCGATTCCGAGCATCGCCACGAGCACCGTCCCGAGCGGCGCAAAACCCGTAAAATTCGTCAGCATCTCGGTCAGGATCCGATGCAGCCCCTCCCGCGAAAGCAGGTTCACCGGCCGGACCACCTCGCCCGATCCAGGGTTGACGACGGAAAGATCGAACTGGCTGAACACCCACGACAGCACGATCACGATCATCGCGAAGATCGCGAACAGCGTTGCCGGATGCGGCAGGGCATTGCCGATGCGCTCGACAACGGTTAGAAAGCGCGCAAAACGCGACGGCCTGGCCGCGGCGGAGGTCGGTTCCATTCGGGTTACAACGAGGATTCGCGAAGAAACCCCAAGAATACGGAATGCCGTGCAAGAAACGTAACCCCGGCGCCGTTCCAGGTCTGCGCCGTGGTTCGTATGATGGGGGGATGAGGGGGGCGGGATGTTGGATGCGAGATGCAGGATACAAGATGCAGGATGGTGCATCTGAAGCGCTCTCAAAGGGCATATACCTTATCTTTATAATCCTGCATCCAACATCCTGCATCCAACATCCTGCATCCAACATCCTGCATCCAACATCCTGCATCCAACATCCTGCATCCAACATCCTGCATCCAACATCCTGCATCCAACCCCCCGCATCCCGAATCCAACATCCCGCATCCATGTCCCGTCTGCTCACCCTGATCGCCCTGCTCGTGCTTGCCGGCTGCCGCGCTACGCAGCCCGGGCCGGCCGCGCCCGAGGCGCTCGCGATTGCGGAACCGGTCGTCACCTTCACCCCGATCGGCGACTCGCTGGCCGACGACCCGGCTATGGAGGCGCTCGTCGCCCCGTACCGGGCGCAGCTCCAGAGCAAGGTGAACGAGGTCATCGGCGAAGCCACCGCACTGTTTGAGAAAGCCCAGCCCGAGGGTCCGCTCGGCAACCTCGCCGCCGACGCCATGCTGGCCGACGTGCAGCAATGGACGAGCCGGCCGGTAGACCTGGCCCTCACGAACAACGGCGGGCTGCGCGTGCCGATCAACCCGGGGCCCATCACGGTGGGTGTGATCTACGAACTGATGCCGTTCGACAACATGCTGAGCGTCGTCGACCTGACCGGCGTGATGGTGGATTCCCTCGCCCAGCAGCTCGCCCGGATGGGCGGCGAGCCCATCGCCGGCTTCACGTTTGCCATCCGCGACCGGGCGGCGACCGACATCCGCGTCGCCGGCGCTCCGCTCGATCCGGCGCGCACCTATCGGCTGGTGACGTCCGACTATCTCGCCAACGGCGGCGGCGACATGCCGGCGCTCTGGTCCCCGGCCGGCCGCGAGGACCTCGGCGTCCTGCTGCGCGACAGCTACATCCGGTACATAAAAGATAAAGGAACGATCCGGCCATCTAAAGATGGGCGGGTATCGCAAATTGCAAATTGAACATCGCACATGGTGTGATTCTCAGCGATCTGCGTTAGGACGTTGCCCGGCAGAGAACAGGTACGAACACCCCGATTTCCCTTTGACGATTCAAGACTCACGATGAACCGACGTCGTTTTTTCCAGACCCTCGCCGCCGGCGGCGTCGGGAGCTACCTGGCCCCCCTGCAGGCCCTCGCGGCCGATGAGCTGCGGCTCGTCATCCTCCATACCAACGACACGCACTCGCGGATCGACCCGTTTCCGATGGACGGCGGGCGCAACGCCGGCATGGGCGGCATCGCCCGGCGCTCCGCGCTCGTGCAACGCATCCGCGCCGCCGAGCCCAACCTGCTCCTGCTCGACAGCGGCGATATCTTCCAGGGTACGCCGTATTTCAATTTCTTCGGCGGCGAGCTGGAGTTCAAGGCGATGTCCGCCATGGGTTACGACGCCTCCACCCTGGGGAATCACGACTTCGACAACGGCGTGCCCGGCCTCGTGAAGATGCTGCCGCACGCCACGTTCCCGTTTGTCTCGGCCAACTACATCGTGGACGCCGGCTCGCCCCTCGCCGGCCACACAAAGCCGCATCTCATCAAACAGGTGGGGCGGATCAAGGTGGGGCTTTTCGGCCTCGGCATCGATTTCGACCACCTCGTCATCGGCGCGCTGCACGAGGGCGTAACCTACACGGATCCGATCGTCGCGGCGAGGCAGCAGGTGGACGTGCTGCGGCAGCAGGGATGCCATCTGATCGTATGCCTCTCTCACCTCGGGTACCGCTATCGGGAAGATCGTCCGAGCGACATGACGCTCGCGGCGGAGGTGCCGGGCATCGACCTCATCCTCGGCGGCCACACGCATACGTTCCTCGACCAGCCGGTCACGACCTCGCACCCGGACGGCCGCTTTACGATCGTGAATCAGGTGGGATGGGCCGGCATACGCCTCGGGCGCATCGACGTGGTCTTCAACCGCGACCTGCAGAGCAGCCGGTGGTACGGCAGTGCCTATGAGATCGATGAGCGGCTGGATCCCCAATCGAGTTGGGGATGACGAACTGGGAGGGGTGACGACCGGGGAAAGACGAACGGGGAGAGGTAACGAACGGGGAGAGGTAACGAACGGGGGATGACGAACGGGGAGAGGTAACGAACGGGGATGACGAACGGGGAGAGGTAACGAACGGGGGATGACGAACGGGGAGAGGTAACGAACGGGGATGACGAACGGGGAGAGGTAACGACCGGGGAATGACGAACGGGGAGGAGTAACGACCGGGGGGGCAAGACCACACCAATCCGACGCTTACTTCTTCACGATCTGGCCGTTGGGGAGGATGCGTTCGTCCGGGGCCGGGGGGCGCGAGGGGAAGTTGGAGATGGACACGTTGGGATTGCGGTCTTCCGGCACGTAGTGGACGTGGTTGCCGTGTGAGATCTCGACATAGCCTTTGTCGCCATAGGGATCGAGCACGGTCCGAAGCATGAGGAGGACGAGCACGGCGATAAACGCCACGGCCGCGATCCGGCGCGGCGTGACGATCGGGCGCTTTTCACTGGTTTCGGTCGCTTCGGGTGCATCGTTCGATGCGGCAGCGGTTTCGCTCATGGCAGGGGTGAATCGTCGATTGGTGCGTGTGGGTAGAGACGCCGGTGCCACCGGAACGTTTCCGGTTCTCATGTTCTGCAGGCGCAGGCGCCGTCGGCGCACGCCGGCTGATGGGCCTGGTGCGCCTCGACGGAGGTGTACCGAAAGCTCTCGAACACCTCGCCCATAAACGCCCGGGCGCCGCGGCGGACGAGCGACGCGAGGAACAGCCCCAGTAGCAGCACGAGGCTGATGCGTTGCAGCCAGCCGGCCTGGTCGAGGTCGAGTTCCGCCCGCGTGAGCAGATGGATGCCGCCGAACCAGGTATTGACCGCCACGCCGAGCAGGATGGCGACGAGGCTCGTGGCCGCGCCGAAGACGATGGCGACGCGCCGGCCGTGGAGTCCGCTGAGGATGCCGAATGTGCTGATGTTCGTCGCCGGCCCGGTGAGCAGAAACGCCAGCGCCGCCCCCGGCGACACGCCGCTCACCAGCAGCATGGCCACGATGGGCGTGGCGCCTGAGGCGCACACATAGACCGGCAACCCGATCAGCGCGAAGAGGGCCACCTGGGCCACCCCGGAAATCGAACCGAGCCAGCCCTGTTCGAGGATGGGCTGCGCGATGGCGGCGATGAGGAGGCCGGTAAGGATCCACGGCCCGGTGTCGTCAACCAGCCCGACGAAGCCTTCCTTGATGCCGGCGCGGAGACGCTCGCGCCACGGCGCCGGCGGCCGCTCGGCATCCGCGCTCTCCGCATACGGATTGGTGGTGTGCCGGGCGAACGTCCCGACGCCCCATCCCACCGCCAGCGCGATGAGGGCGGCCGCGCCGAGGCGCACCATGGTCATCTCTCCTCCGAGCAGCGGGATGGAGATGAGGAGCGCGTCGATCCCCAGTTCGGGCGTCGCGATCAGGAACGCCATGGCCGCTGACGCCGGCGCGCCCTGGCGTATGAGCGTCCGGTACAGCGGCAGCACCCCGCAGGTGCATATCGGCAGCGGGAGCCCGACGGCCATGCCCTTGAGCGCCTGTCCCAGCGGCCGGCCGCTCCGCATCCATCGCACCGACGCCTTCGGCAAAAACGCCGAGATCAAGCCGCCGCTGAGGTAGGCGAGCAGCAGCGCCGGCGCGCTTTCGAGCGCGAGGCTCCAGAAGGTGCGGGCGACCGACATATACAGCGCGTGGATGCCGTTTTCGCTGCCGTGCGCGTCGACATGCAGCACGACCAGGACGCCGAGCACGGCCAGACCGAGCAGGTTGCCCGCGCCCTCGAACCACTGGAAGGCGTGGTTATGGTGGGGGTGGTGATGCCCGTGGGCATGATCGTGGTGCTCGTGCGCCACGTGCGGGCGGTGAAAGATGACGTGCAGGATGGAGCCGGCCACCAGGGCGCGGAACAGGGTGATGCCCTGGCCGGCGAGAAGCGGTTCGAGATCCGGCCCCGCCGCATAACCCGCCACGGTGCCCGCCCCCATCAGGGCCAGCACGAGCGCGGAGACGAGTGTCCCGAAGCGCGGATAGAGGAGCCACCAGAGCGTCATCGCCACCGGCACCCGGTGGATGGCGACGCCCAGCGGCAACAGCGTGGCCCACGGGCCCGTCGCGTCCGGCACTTCCCGAAGCGCGAAGCCATCGACGAAGGCATGGAGCAACAGGCCGGCGATGCCCAGCAACAGCGCCGCGCGGTGCACCTGCCGCTCCGCGTTATGGAACGCCTTCTCGAGCAGCGTAGGGCCGACCAGGCCGAGCAGAACGAACACGATGCTCAGAAACACCCCGCCGCCGACCACGTCGGGAAGCAGTTCGAGCAGCACGATGCCGGTGATGACCACCACCACAAAGCCGTCCAGCACTTCGTAAAAATGCCGTCGGGGCTCAAAAATGCGGTAGAGGAGCGGGCCGAGGAACAGCGCGATGAGGCTGGAAGCGAGGAACATGCAGGGCGGCGAACAGGGAAAAATCGGCGGTGGTTTCTTACACTCGCCAGCGCAGGTTGCGTTCTCACGCCCCCCATCCCCGCCGCGCAGCCGGCTTTGCCGATCTCGTATTATCCTTCTTCCGGTCCGGATCAAAACGTGCCGCCGGCGTGTAGGCTGACCGGCTCAATCCCGTGCGACATTCCCGATCCTTGCCATGCTCAGTCAGGCCGTCGAGGATTACCTGAAAACCATCTACAAGCTCCAGCAAAACGGCGCCGCGTCCACCACGGACATCGCGCGCACGCTGGACGTGGCGGCGGCTTCCGTGACCAACATGGTCAAGCGGCTGGCGCAGATGGGGCTCGTGGAGCACCAGTCCTACAAGGGCGTGACGCTCACGCCGGCCGGCAGCAAGATCGCGCTGGAGATCATCCGGCACCACCGCCTGCTCGAACTCTACCTGAAAGAGGTAATGGGCTACGGCTGGGAACAGCTCCACGACGAGGCCGAGCACCTCGAACACCACATCTCCGAGGAGTTCGAGAGCAAGATCGAGGAAATGCTGGGGTTCCCGACCCACGACCCGCACGGCGACCCGATCCCGACACGCGACGGCCACGTCGAGGCCATCGAAGACGCCCCCCTCACCCTGATGCCCGTAGGCCAACCCGTCGTCATCCGCCGCGTCTCCGACGCCGACCCCGAGCTGCTGCACTACCTGGAGGACCTCGGTCTGATGCCCCGCGCCGAGATCGAGATCGTGGAAAAAGCCCCGTTTAACGGCCCGCTGGACGTCCGCATCGGCGAGAAGACCCACACGGTGGGCTATGCCGTGGCGTCGAATGTGTTTGTGGTGATGGCGTAGCGACGCCACCCCCTTCACCCCACCCGCGTCACCACCAGCGACCCCGGCGAGGTGTCAAACACGAACCGCGACCGGTCCTGGCCGGCGAAGTAGTCGTCCGTCGCCTTCCGGCAGCCCGACCAATCCTGGTAGTCGTCCAGAATCAGCGCCCCGCCCAGGGCGAGGTGCGGCGTGATGCGCTCGAGGCAGGTCATGACCGGGTCGTACCAGTCGACGTCGATATGGGCGAGCGCGACGGGGCCGTCGACGACCAGCGTATCCTGCACCAGCCCCTTGATTAATTCGATGCGGTTCGGCGCCGGCGGATACCCCAGCGCCCCGAATGAGGCGTGGACCGCGTCGTACAGGTCGTCGCGATACCCGTAGTAGACGTCGCCACCCAGGCCTTTCGCCTTGCCTTCCTTGATCACCTCATACCGCTCGTGCACGTCCTGGCCGTCGGCCTCCGAGGGCGGCGGGATCATCCCGAACACATCGTACACCCGCAGCGGGCGCGTCGGCGATTTGGCCGAGGCGAAAAGAATCGCCGAGCCCCCCATCGCACAGCCGGCCTCGAGGATAGCCCCCGGAATCCGGCTTTTCTCGATCCGCAGGATCTGCTCCGCCAGCGCGTTCAGCTTTCGCTGAGAGAGGTACGTCAGCCGCCGGCTA
Source organism: Rhodothermales bacterium (assembly GCA_041391505.1). NCBI lineage: Bacteria > Pseudomonadati > Rhodothermota > Rhodothermia > Rhodothermales > Rhodothermales bacterium. The sequence continues at coordinate 74,485 of JAWKNW010000014.1, read as the reverse complement.
CGCACCGCCTGCATCGTCTGCCGCACCTCGGCCGGGAAGCCGAAGGTCCGGGCATAGTCAACAGCTTTTCGAAGCGGACGAAGCATGGAGGAAATCGTAAATCGTAAATCGTAAAATGAAAATCGCCAGCCGGCACCCGCAGCCCACGCTGCTTCGCTCCAATGACCAATGACCCCGTGCAAAGCACGTACTAACCGCGGCCAAAAGCCGCCAATGACCAATGCCCCGTGCGAAGCACGTACTAACCGCGGCCAGAAGCCACCAATGACCAATGACCCCGCGCAAAGCACGTACTAACCGCGGCCAGAAGCCACCAATGACCAATGACCCCGCGCAAAGCACGTACTAACCGCGGCCAAAAGCCACCAATGACCAATGACCCCGTGCAAAGCACCTAATGACCGCGGCCAAAAGCCGCCAATGACCAATGACCTCGTGCGAAGCACCTAATGACTGCGGCCAAAGGCCGCCAATGACCGCGGCCGAAGGCCGCCATCGGCTGCTCAAAGATGCGCAAACCGCTCAAACAGGCTCTTTCGCAGCTTCCCGATGTGCTCGCGGGTGGCGGCTTCGGCCGCGTCGGCGTCGCGGCGGGCGATGGCGTCGATGATGAGCTGGTGCTCGTCGGTGCAGGTGCGGACGCGGGTAGGCGCGGTCTGCGGGTCGTTGATCATATAATGGATCCGATTCCGCATCTGCATGGCCAGCCGGCCCAGCAGCGTATTCTTGCACGCCCCGCACAGCGTCTCGTGATACCGGGTGTCGGCCTGCGACCAGCGGGCGCGGTCGCCGGCGTCGGCGGCCTCCGCCATCGCCACGACGGCATCCTGCATCGCCGCGATGTCCTGCGCTGAGGCCGACAGCGCGGCGAGACGCGACACCTCGGGCTCCAGCAACGCGCGCATATGCACCACGTTCATCACCTCCTCCATCGACGGAGCCGCGACCGTGACCGCGCGCCCCGGGATCACCTGCACGAGCCCCTCCTGCGCCAGCTGCTGCAGCGCCTCGCGGACGGGCGTCCGGCTGATGTTCATTTCAGCCGACAGCGTGTTCTCGGCCAGCGGCGTGCCCGGCGGGAGGTCGCCGCGCGTGATGGCGTCGCGGAGGCGCTCGTAGGCGACTTCGCTGAGCCGGCGCGGCTCGTCCGAGCGAGGCGATCGGGGGCGGATGGCGGGACGTGAAGGCATAAGCGTCAACCAAAGCGTACTGCGTTGCGTGCTGGACCCGCTGGACCCAGCACGCAACGCGAGGACGTTTAACGAGCAAAAAAAGAGAAGGCGATCAGAGCACGCGATCGACGAACTCGCGGTTCTTGACCTCGACCTTCACCTTGATCAGTTCGAGCACGCCGCGCGCGACGTGTTCGGAATAGCGGCGGAACGCCTCCTCCCCTTTCTCCGGCGTGGCGCGCATCGGATTACCGATCGTCCCGCTTTCGATGAACTCGTGATGGTCCATCGGGAAGGTGAAGTACTTGAAGCCGTCGAATTCCACGTCCGGCATGCCGTCCTTCTTCTCGAACGACTTCGGCAGCCAGCCCGGGATGTGCGCCTTCGTGTTCGAAGCGCGCTCCATGCGGACGATGGTCGGGTCCCACGCCATGTCCTGCGACGTTTCGAGCTCGCTGGCGTGCCAGCCCGGCGTTTCTTCGGGCGGGTTTTCCAGCAGGCCCTTCATCAGGCCGACGTAGTTCTCCATGTACGGCTTCACGAAGCTGATCAGCGCGCCGGTCTCGTAACGCAGCTTGCGCAGGATCGGGTCGACCACCTTGATGTTCGAGCCGTGGCCGTTGATGAAGATGATCTTGTTGAACCCGTGGTGGATGAGGCTCCGCGCGACGTCGTACATGACGGCGAGGAGGGTCGAGCTGCGGACCGTGATGGTGCCGCGGCCTTCGCCCGGGCCGCTCATGTGCTGGGGCGAATAGCCCATCCAGATCGGGGGCGTACGAAGCACGCCGATCATCTCCGACACGCGCCGGGAGATTTCCATCGCGGTGATGGTATCGGTCCAGAGCGGGAGGTGCGGTCCGTGCTGTTCGGTGCTGGCCATCGGGACAAGGACGATGTCCTTTTCCTTCAGGTACTCGTTGATGTCGACATACGACAGGTCGGCCAGCTGCCAGGAGATAAACTTCTTGCGGAAGGCCTCGTCGCCCGTGGTGATCGGGGCGACGGGTTTGGGATTGCGTGCGTCTAGGTCGTGATGCATGGTATGTACGATGGTTGGCGGTAGGGCGGACGGCCGTCCGCCCGTACGGGTTGGCGGTGAGGCGGACAGCCGTCCGCCGGTACTTACGAGGCGCCCGAGATCAGGCCGAGGAAGGCCTCGGCGACGAGGACGCCGAAGGCGGGATCGTTTACGTGGTATGCATAGGTGTCGATCGGGACATCCGGCCGGCGCGCACCCAGGTTTTCCCGCAACGTCGCCAGAAAGGCGGCGTCGGCGTCGGGATTCCAGAAGACGCCGTTCGGCTTCACGCTGGGGATCGACAGCCCGAGCGTGGGCATCATGATCCGGAGCGGGCCCTTCGCCGGCGCGAGTTTGTCGGCGAAGATCCGGCCGAGTTGGATCATCTCGTCGTGCGAGGTCCGCACGAGGGTGTATTCGGGGTTGTGGTCGTACACCGGCCGGCCCTGGAGCGGCTCCGGGATGTGGCCGGCGTGGAACACGCTGAAGTCGATGCAGCCCGGCACGATCACCTGGGGCAGCCCGAGCCGGCCGACCACTTCGAGCCGGTGCGGGCCCCCGTCGTGGATGCCGCCGACGAGCGGGTCGTACACCTCATTCGTGGTGTAATCGATCACGCCGACGAACTGGCCCGCCTCGGCCAGCTCCTCCATCGCCGGGCCGCCGACGCCGTTCGAGTGGAAGATGACGGCCTCGTAGCCGTCTTCCGCCAGCCGATCCTTGAGCGCCATCACGGCGCGCGTCGTGTTGCCGAGCATGGTGACCGCGACATACCGCTGATCCTTCCGGGGCGGAGGCAACGCGTGGCCGTGCTCCGCGAGCCCCTTCATCGCCGCGGCGGCGTTGTCGAAGATCGTGGTGGCGATGTTGTTCAGGCCGAGGATATCGACCACCGAGTGCACGACCATGATGTCGCTCGTGCCCACCAGCGGATCGAAAAAGTGCTTGCCCGAGGCGATGGGTGACAGCAGGATCTTGGGAACGCCGAGCGGCAGCGCCATCATGCACGCCGCGCCCATCACCGCGCCTTCGGCGCCGCCCATCCCGAAGATGCCGTCGAGTTTGCCCTCGCGGTACATCGTGAGGAGGAGCGCGCGGAGCGCGTCGCGCATGCCGGCGACGGCCTTGCCGCGGCTGCCGGCCTTCTGCAGCGCCTCGATGGTCGTCCCGCCCGCCCTAGCCGCCTCGGCGTGGTCGATGTCGGGCACGATGCCGAGCGGCTCACCGAGGATGCCGGCGTCGATCACCGTCGTCGCGAGGCCGAGCGCCTGCATCCGGTCGCGCACATAGGCGAACTCGGGGCCCTTCGTGTCGAGCGTCCCTACCAGGACGATGTTCTTTTTCATCACGTTCAACGCTCCGGGTTCGACGTTCAACGCTACCGGATCAGCGGCAGAAGCTTCTCCGCGCACAACTGCACTTCCCAGTTGTAGAATTCCTCGCTGATCAGGCTGCTGCCGTGATCCTCGATGAACTTCAGCTGCTCGGGAGAGATATCCACCGGATTCCGCTCGACGGCGTTCGGGTACGGGTTCGCCGGCGTGCGGTCGAGCGGCGAGACGAACTCGACCGTGAGCGCGCCGTCGTAGCCGGCAGTCATCAGGGTGCCGACGATCTTGAGCCAGTCGAGGTGCCCCTGGCCGCAGGCCATGCGGTTGGAGTCGCACACGTGGAAGTCCACGATCCGCTTCCCGACGGTCCGGATCGTCTCGAACATATCCGCTTCCTCGATATTCATGTGGAACGTGTCGAGGCAGACGCCGCACTCGGGGCCGGTGGCCTCGGCGAGGGCGAGCGCCTGGGCGCCGCGGGTGACGAAATAGGTCTCGAAGCGGTTGATCGGCTCGATGGCGGGGCGAACGCCCGACTTCAGCGCGAAATCATAGATCTCCTTCATGCACTCGACCGCCCACTTCCACTCGTTCTCCGGCGTGGAGTCCGCCGTGATCTTGCCGACCGTCCCGGGGACGATGCTGATCTCGTAGCCGTCCAGCTCCTTCACCATCGTGATGCAGTCCTTGACGTACTGGACCGACATGGCGCGCTTGGCCTCGTCCTTCCCCACCAGGTTCCGGTCGCCCAGCATCAGCGTCACCGTGCCCCAGCAGCGGATGTGGTTGTCCTTGAGGAGTTTGCGGACCTCCTTCGTGTTGTACTTTTCAGGCTCGCCACTGATTTCAAGGCTTTCGTAGCCGTATTTGGCAAGCCGGCGGACCGTCACCTCAAGGGGTTCAGCCCGCATCCAGTTATGCATGGATAGATGCACGGGGTACCTCCAGTCGTTGGGTTCAAGGTTCGAGGTTCACTGGTTAAGGTGCGTTCGAATCGGCGAATTCGCCTCTTTGAACCTTAAACCATGAACCTTGCACCATTCCTAGTTCAGCCTTTCGGCCAGCAGTTCAAACAATCCTTTTACGTTCAGGCCGTACGCGCCGGCGTGCTGGCTCAGTGCGGCGAGCGTGCCGGGGCATTCGCTCACGACGCCCTGGGCGCCGCGGTCGCGGGCGTCTTCGAGGCGGTTCCGCGTGAGCTTTTCGGCGATGCCGTTGTCCGTGAAGGCGAGCGGCACGTTGCCCGAGGGAAACGCGCGGTCCTTCGCCCAGAACAGCTCGATCGGCGCATCGGGCAGGACGGCCCGGAGCAGCGCGCGGGGCGCGTCGATGCGGTCGAGGGCGCGCACCGTGTGGGTGGGATCCACGTAGGCGATCGGCACGCCTGCGGCGGCCTGCTTGAACGAAATCGCGCCTTCGTTCAGACGCTGCGCCAGGAAGGTGGCGGTGTCGACGATCTCCACGCCGGCCGGCACCTGCAGGCCGAGGCGCTTGGCGTACATCGTCCCGATGGCGTAGGCGGCCCCGGGGCTCAGCACGAAAAGGCGCGTCGCGCCCGTGGCGGACAGCTCGTCCAGCGTCGCCTCAGCCAGCTGACGGGCGATGCCCGTGTAGCCCAGCGACGCCGGCGTCATGCCGTCGCTGCGGCCGCGGCCGATGAGCACGGGGTCGACGCCGGCCTTGCGGAGCAGCGTCAGCGCCGCGTCCAGCGTTTCCGGGCGAAGATGCGCCGCCTCGTCGCCGACGAAGAGGGCCACCGCGCCCGCGCCGGCAACCTTCTCGGGGGCCTTGTCCGCATACGCGTTGCCGAACTGCGCGAGCCGGTCGACCAGCGGTTTCAGCGCGGCGGGAGCGAGTTCGCGTTCGACGAGCAGCGCGCGCGCCGCCGCCAGGGCATCCGGCAGCGGCTGGTCGTAGACGCAGTGCGAGGCACAGAGCCCGCAATCGGCGCAGGCATACATGGCCGTCGCCGTCGTCTCGTTCCAGCTCGTCAGCCCGCGCTTCTCGGACGCAACGATCTGCCCCCAGCCGTGCGGCGTGTAGGTCTCGAGGAACGTGACGTGCCCGACCGGGCACACGTGCCGGCACATGAGGCAATGCCGGCAGTTTTCGGTGGTGTCGATGATGCTCATGGATTTCGGGGTGTTCCACGTTCAAGGCTCCATGTTCAAAGGAGGGTCGTCTTCCTTGAACCTTAAACCTCGAACCGTAAACCGTTTCAGATGCCGAACCCGACCTTGCCGGGGTTCATGATGCCGTTCGGGTCGATCATTTTTTTGAGCGACTCGAGGAAAGGCCAGGCGTCGCCGTACTGCCGGCGGACAAACCGCGCCAGCTTCAGGCCCACGCCGTGGTGCTCGTTGAGCATGCCGCCGTTGTCGAGCGCAGCGGTGACGGCGGTGTTCCAGACCCGGTTGTGCAGACGGAGCGCCTCGCGGGCATCGGCCGGCGGGTTTTCGATGATGAAGCGGGAGTACACCATCGTGCCCCAGTGCCACCAGTGGGAGAAGTGGCCGATGTAGGTGATCCCCCAGTCGGCATAAGTCTCCTCGACCGCCTTCTTCTGGGCCCAGTAGATCGTCTCCATCTTGTCGTAGGTCGCCACGGTCTCGGTCGTGCCGTACATCCAGGGCATCTTGAGGCTGCGGGGCGGGTAGTAGAAGTCGTACCGATGGTTCCACCACTTCTCGCCCGGCTCGCGGCCCAGATCCCGGGCGCCGAGCTTCGTGCAGATGTCCATCGCCTTCTCTTCCTGCAGCGCCGCGATCTCCGGATCCCCGTCGAACCCGATCACCATGTAGGCGCCCTCGAACTCATAACCCAGGATGGACTTGATGAGCATCCGGGTGGAGTTCTGGTCGTAGAGGCGGATGACGAACGGCTGGAGGCGCTTGGCCATCATCAGCCGGCCGGCCTCGATGGCCTTCGAGAAATCGTCGAACAGCACCGCGCGCAGGAGCCGGCTCTCGGGCTGGTAATCGACCTGCATCGTGGCTTCGGTGATGATCCCGAACACGCCCTCCGTCCCCAGGAAGAGCCGCGCAAAATCGGGCCCGGCGGCGTGATTCGGCACCGGCGGCGTCCGCATGACGTGGCCGCTGGGGAGCACGACCTGCATGCTCATCACCAGGTCCTCCGCCTTGCCGTATTTGGTGCTGATGGTGCCGCTGCCGCGCGGGGCCAGGTAACCGCCCAGCGTGGCGCAGTTGGCCGACGCCGGATAGTGCGGCAGGGTGAGCCCCTTTTCGTTCAGCGCCCACTCGAGCTGGGTGCCGTTGATGCCGGCCTGGGCCGTCACCGAAAGCGTCTTCTCGTCGATCTCGATGATCTTGTTGAGCCGCTTCAGATCCACGATGATGCCGCCGTAGATCGGCACGGCGCCACCCTGCGTGCCGGAGCCGCCGCCCCAGGGTATCACCGGCAACTTGTATTTATTGGCGATGATCATGATCTCGGTGATTTCTTTCACCGAGCCCGGATGCACGATGTAGTCGGGGGGCCGAAGCATCTCGCCGCGGTCCATCCACATCTGCGGCATCCACGACCAGTCGACGGAATAAATGAGCTTTTCCGCTTCGCCTATGGTGATGTGGTCTTCGCCGACCACTTCCTCCAACTCGCTGCGGATCATCTCCTGCTGAAATGCACTGGGGAGCATACCTGACGCCTGTTTCAAGATGCCGCCGGATCCCCGAAGGATCGTTCCTTCGGGGAGCGGCATACGTAATTCGGTGGGTAAACGAAGACGACGTCTTTTCGCCGGCCAGGGTAGAGGTAGGAGCCGGCCAGACGCCGAAATACCTCGCAGCGCGTTTCCAAGGAGGACGAAACTACAACAGGGCTGAACGCGAGGTATATTGCCTGTATACAGGGAGAATACACTTTAAATCCGAACGTGTCAAACCGGGGGTAAAAATAGTTCCGGCGGGAGGAAGGGTGGGAGAATGGGGGGCAGATTGATCGCTAATCGCCTGATCGCTAATCTCCCGTATCCTCACAACCCGCCCGGCCGCTTCCATGCGCACGCTCCTGCTGATCGCACTCTTCTTCCTCACCGCCTCCCGCGTCGGCGCCCAGACCGCGCCGTTCGAACTCCGCCAGGGAGACCGCGTCGTTTTTGTGGGCGACGGACTCTTCGAGACGGCGCTGGACTATGGCCAGATCGAGCTGATGCTCGCCACCCGCTGGCCCGAGCGCCACGTCACCTTCCGCAACATCGGATGGAGCGGCGACACGGTCTACGGCGAGTCGCGGGATCACTTCACCAACCCGCCCACCGCCTACCAGCACCTGATCGAGCAAATCAAAACGGCGGCGCCCACCGTGGCGTTCGTCGGGTATGGATCCGGTCTCGCCTTTGCCGACGACGCCGGTTTTGAAACGTTCGAGACCGGACTGAACGCGCTCCTCGACACCCTCGCGGCGCTGCCGGCCCGCGTCGTCCTCCTCAGCCCGCCCCCGCACGAGCCCGACGTGTCGCCCGTGCCGGATGTGTCCGGCTTCAACGACAACCTCCGCCGCGCCGCCGCCCGCATCGCCGCCGTGGCGGAGCGCCGGAGCCTGCCGTTCGTCGACCTCTTCGCCGGCCTGTACGAGGCCGCCGCCCGCCCCGACCTCGCCATCACGTCGAACGGCATCCACCTCGACGAGACCGGCTACCGCCTCGCGGCGGACCAGATCGCCGTGTCGCTCGATCTCCCGGGCCCGGTCTCCGCCATAACGGTCGACATTTCCGAACAACAGCTCGATACCGGCTTCGGCGACGCCACGCTCGTCGACCTGTCCCCCGAGGCCGTACGCTTTGAATTCCAGCAACCGGCGCTGCCCACGGGCGAGGCATCGACCACGCTGGCCGTCCGCGGCCTCCGCCGCGGGCGCTACGCGCTGTACATCGACAACCAGAAAGTGGCCACGGCCTCCGCCGATGCGTGGCGCGCCGGCGTGGCGTTTCAAAACGACGCGGAAGCCCGGCAGGTCGAACAGCTGCACCGGACCATCCTGACCGTGAACGAGCTCTACTTCCAGCAATACCGACCCCAGAACGAAACCTACCTCGTCGGCTTCCGCCAGTACGAGCAGGGACAGAACGCGCGCGAACTCGACCTCATCACGCCGTTACTCGGCGAGCACGATAACGAGATCGGACGGTTACGCCGGCCCCGCCGCTACACCTATCGCCTCGTCGCAGAGAAGTAACACGCGGCGCGTTTCCAGACAGGCGTTCCGTCTCGGCGCCGTTACGCCGCCGCCGAAACCCCGTTTTGAAACGTTGCCGTTCCGGCTCGTTGTCGGCCCCATGCCGGTCCCATGCCGGCGTCGCATCGGCCGTAACGGACCCCGTTACGGCAACAAAGCCCCCGATGACGCCTGGCGAGACTGTTTTCACCTAGCTGATCCGGTAACGAGGCCGGCCTGCCGTAACCACCGCGCGTCGCGTCGCCCGTTACCGTCCGCCCACGTAACGCGCGCGGCCCGGCGACGGCGGATGCGCCGCGACCCGGGACCTCGCCGGCTTGTTTGGAAACGGAACGCGGTGACGGCGCACGTCACCAAACGGGGACCAGAGGAAACGCAACGCCGGCGTTGCGCGAAGCGAGGCGGACGTCACGCACCGGCCGATGACGTAACGGACCCGGAGACCGTTTCGCCGGACCGCAGGGCGCTCACCAAATCCCGGCATCGGGTACCCGACCTGTTTTGATTTCCATCCGCGCATGATACCAGACACCCTGGATACGTCGCCCGATCGCTACGGCCGCATCTCGTACGCCGCGCCCGAGGATCCCTGGCCGAAGCGGTTCGCCATCCGGGCCATCGAGCGGCTCTCGGGCCGGCCGGCGATCGAGCGGCGCTACCGGGCGCTGCGCGCCCGACTGGAGCGGCCATCCGACTTCTGGCAGGCCGCGCTCGATGCGCTCGGCGTCGCCCTGCGCTACGACGAGCGCCGGCTCGCCGCCGTGCCGGCCGACGGACCCCTCGTCGTCGTCGCCAACCACCCGCTCGGCGTGGTCGACGGCCTGGCCCTGTGCGCCCTCGGCAACCGGCTCCGGCCGCGCTTCCAGATCCTGACCAACCGGGCCCTCTGCACCGACCCCATGCTCGATCCGTACCTGCTGCCGGTCGACTTCGCCGAGACGCGGGAAGCGACCCGGACGAACATCGCGACCAAACAGGCGGCGCTCGAAACCCTGTCGGCCGGCGGCGCCCTGCTCATCTTTCCCGCCGGCGGCATCGCCACCGCTACGGGGTGGCGGGGCCCGGTCGTCGACCTCCCGTGGAAACGTTTCGCGGCGCGCCTCATCCAGGCCAGCGGCGCCACCGTCGTTCCGATCTTTTTTTACGGCCAGAACAGCCGGCTTTTCCAGCTCGTCAGCCAGTTCAGCCTCACCCTCCGGCTCGCCCTCATCCTGCATGAGGTGCGGCGCCACCGGGGCCGGCCGCTGCGCATCGCCATCGGCGAACCCATCCCGTTTCACGACCTCGCGCACCTCCAGGACCGCCAGGCGCTGCTCGACGTGCTCCGGCAACGGGTCGAGGCGCTCGAAAGCGGATGACCCCCGATCGCCGCGCCTCCATCGACTTTCCCGTTTTCGCACCCGATATTCAGCTACACCCATCAACCCCTTGCGCCGCCTCATGCCTCGATCGCTTTTCTCCGCCCTCCTGCTTCTGGCCCTCGCCCTCCCGGCGCGCGCCCAGGACAACCTGGACAATATCCCGATCCCCGATCCGCAACGCGAACTCGAGACGCTGCAGATCCTGGATGGATTCGAGATCAATCTGTTCGCCTCCGATCCGATGATCGAGAAGCCCATGGCCATGGCGTGGGATGAGGAAGGCCGGCTCTGGGTCGTCGGCAGCAACATCTACCCGCATCTCCTCCCCGGCCAGCCGCCCAACGACAAGATCTATGTCCTGGAAGATACCGACGGCGACGGGCAGGCGGATCAGACCACCGTCTTCGCCGACAACCTCCTGACCCCATCGGGCATCGCCGTCGGCGACGGAGGCGTGTATGTGGCCAATTCGACCGAGATCCTCCACATCCGGGACCTCGACGGCGACGGGTACGGCGAGGATCGGCGCGTGGTGCTGCGCGGCTTCGGGGCGGACGACACGCACCACATCATCCATGCTTTCCGCTGGGGACCGGACGGCATGCTGTACATCAACCAGTCGATCTACATCTTCAGCCACATCGAGACGCCCTGGGGCGTGCGCCGGCTGCGCCAGGGCGGCATCTGGCACTTCCGCCCGGAGTCGCTCCGGCTCGACGTTTTCGCCACCGGCTTCGTCAATCCGTGGGGACACGAGTTCGACGCATGGGGCCAGTCGTTCGCCACCGACGGCGCGTTCCACGAAGGCATCAACCACGTTTTCCCGGGGGCGGCCTTCGTGACGGCCTACCAGGCGGAGCGGATCCTGCCCGGCCTCAACCCGGGCCAGCCCAAACACGCCGGCCTGGCCATCGTCAGCGGCCGGCACATGCCGGACTCGCTCCAGGGCAACATGATCACCAACGACTTCCGCGCCAACCGGGTTAACCGGTTCGCGGTCGAGGACCAGCCCGACGGGACGTACCGCTCCACCCAGCGACCGGACCTGATCACGACCGACCACGTCGCCTTCCGGCCCGTCGACGTCACCATCGGCCCCGACGGCGCCATCTATCTGGCCGACTGGTACAACCCGATCATCCAGCATGGCGAGGTCGACTTCCGGGACGCCCGCCGCGACCATATCCACGGCCGCATCTGGCGGATCACGGCGAAAGGCCGGCCCCTCGTCACCCCGCCCCGTCTCAAGGACGCCTCCGTCGCGGAATTGCTCGACGCCCTGCAACTGCCCGAGGAGTGGACGCGCGCCCAGGCGCGCCGGCTGCTGAAGGAACGCGGCGCCGCCGAGGTCATGCCCGTACTCGATCCGTGGGTCGCCTCGCTCGACCGCTCCATGCCCGACGGCCAGCGGCTGCTCCTCGAAGGCCTCTGGCTCCATCAGGCGCTCGACGTCGTCGATCCCGCCCTGCTTCGTGAGGCGATGGCCTCGCCGGATGCCCACGTCCGCGCCGCCGCGACGCGGGTGCTGTACCACTGGAACGGGCGCATCGAGGACGTCGATGCCCTCCTGAAGCAGGCTGCCGCCGACCCCCACCGACGCGTCCGTCGGGAAGCCGTATCGGCCCTGGGCCGGCGCGGGTCGGCGGATGCCGCCCTCAGCGCCCTGTCGATCCTCGACCAGCCGATGGACGAAGAGCTCGACTATGCCCTCTGGCATACCCTCCGCCTCCTGAAAGACGCCTGGTACGAGCCGGCGATGGCGTCCTCCGCCTTCTTCCCCTCCGCGCAGCAGCGCGCGTTCGCGTTGATGGCTGTCCATACCCCGGACGCCATGGAGCAGCTCGCCGGTCTGTATGCCAGCCGCGAACTGCCCGCCGACTACGCCGAAAAAACGCTCGAACTCCTGGCGCGCTACGGCGATGCCGGCGACCTCAACGTCGTCCTCGAGGAAGCGCTCGGCGGCGCCGCGTACGGCGAGAACGGCCGCGTCGACTACCTCGCCGCCCTGGAGGAGGCCGAGCCAGTCCCCTCCGATGCCCCCGGGCGCATCGCCGGCCTGCTGTCGGATGACGACGAAGACGTGCGCGCTTCGGCGGCGCGGCTGGTGGGCGCGTGGCAGATCGCCGCCGGCCGGCCGGCGCTCCTGCGCATCATCAAGGATACCCAGACCTCGCCCGCCCTGATGCGCGCCGCCATCAGCGGGTTCGCGCGATTGAAGGACGCCGAGAGCCGGTCCGAGCTGGCCGCCCTGATCGCCGCCGGCAATCCCCCGGCCCTGCGCATCGCCGTAGCGGCCGCGCTCACCGAGATCGATGCGGCGGCGTACGGTCCGCAGGCCGCCGCCCTGCTCAACGAGCTGCCGGCCAGCGCCGACGTCACCCCGCTCTTCAGGTCGTTGTACCGGTCGGATGGCGGCCGCGGCGTCCTCGCATCGTCGCTCGCCGAGGAGGCCATCCCCGCGGCGTTCGCGACGGCCGGCCTCGCCGCCTACCGCGGCAACCGGCAGCGGGATGCAAAGCTGCTCGCCGCCCTCGAAGCCTCGGGCGGCGTACCGCCCGTCGAACGGATGCCCCAGGACCCCGACCCCCTCGAGCTGCAGCGGATCGAGATGGACGTCAAGGCCAGCGGCGACCCGGCGCATGGCGAACAGATCTACCGCCGCGCGTCGCTCGCCTGCCAGCGGTGCCACGCCATCGGCGGCGCCGGCGGACTCGTCGGGCCCGACCTGAGCAGCATCGGCGCGAGCGCGCCGACCGACTACCTGATCGAGGCGTTGCTCAAGCCCGACGCGGCCGTGAAGGACGGCTATGCGCTCGTCGTGGTGCAGCGCAAGGACGGCAGCAGCGTCAGCGGACTGCTGGTGCGCGAAACCGGCGACGCCATCCTCCTGCGCGACACCGGCGGACAGGTTCAGCGCATTCCCTCCGCGCAGGTCGAACAGCAGCAGATCCTTCCGGGGTCGCTCATGCCGCCCGGCCTCACCGCCCCGCTCGAACGCGAGGAGTTCGTGGACCTCGTCGCGTTCCTGTCGCGCCTCGGCGAACCCGGCGACTACCGGCTGGCGACGACGCCGGCCGTCCGCACCTGGGATGTGGCTACCCCCTCCCCCGCCGGCGAGCCCGCCCCGGTCGCGCAGGCCGGCTCCGTCGCGTGGTCACCCGTCTACAGCCTGGTTTCCGGCGCGCTGCCCCTGGACGAACTGCCGGTCCTGAATGCCTCGGGCGGCGCGTCGATCGGTATCGCGCGCTTCCGGTTCGTGGCGCAGAGCGACGGACTCGCGGCGTTCGACATCCAGCCGGCGGCCGGCCTGTCGCTGCTGATCGACGGCGAAACCGTGGCCATCCAGGACGGTCGCGCGGAGCGCACGGTCTCGGCCGGCGAGCACGTGGCGACGGTCGTCGTGGACCGGGCGGCATTCTCGCAGGCTTCCCTGCATATCCAGTTAAACACCGATCGGAGCGCGGGACGCATCCAGCTGGTGAACGCCCCGGACTGATCGGTCGCCGCCCGCCTCCTCGTGCGTACCGCAATGAGACAAACGTATCAAGGCCGGCCCCTCCGGGGTCGGCCTTTTTGCTTGTTCACGGCGCGATCAGCGTCAGGAAAGCGCCAAATTACGCCGATTTCGCACATCCCGGGTCGATGACCCCTCAGACCCACGTCCCCTTTCGCGACGTCGCGTCAAAAAACGCCGGCCGGGCAGAATACCCACCCGGAGCGCTTTGGCCTGCGATTTGCGGAGTGCCGGTTCGCTCCCCAGCGTTGTTTAAAAGAACTCCCCCAATGTTCTATGTGTACGTTCGTGCGCAGGGTCTGCACCGGCAATAGCCTTATTTATCGTTTCGTTTTTTCGCTTCTCGTTTTCGCAATGTGGCCGACGCCCGACGCCGGGGCGCAGTCGTGCACCTTGCAACAGGATTGCGGCGCGGGTTCGCTCTGCGGCGCCAACGGCTCCTGCCAGCCCTACAAGGATGTGCTCACCGCGAACGGCGGTGTCATCCACTATGTCGATGCCTCGAAAGGCAGCAACAGCAACCCGGGCACGGAGAACGCGCCCTGGGCCACGATCAAATTCGCCGCGCAGCAATCGAGCATCAAGCCGGGTGACGCCATCGTCGTGCGCGCCGGCACGTATTACGGCGAGATCATCCCCGCCCGGGGCGGCACGGCCGGCAAACGCATCGCGTACGTCGCCTATCCCGGCGAGGAAGTCGTCGTTTCCGGCGCGATCCGGCTTACCGAGACGTGGACATCCGACGGCGGCAGCGTCTGGAAGATGAACTGGCCGCATCCCAAGATGTGGGTGCGGCGCGTCCACGACGGCGTCGACCACGACGACGATGCCCGCCGGCGCGACGTCCTCATCGCCGACGGCGTCATGCTCCAGGCCGTGTATACGCGCAACGCCGTGCGCGAAGGGACCTTCTTCCTGCAGGGATCGCCGGAAAACCCGTCGACGATGTACGCCTGGCTGCCCAACGGCAAAAACCCCAACAACGCCCGGATGGAGACGAGCCTCTCCAACCATCTCTTTAATCCGTCCGGCAACGAAACGAACTGTTCGTTCGGCGACGTTAAGGGGTATTTCCACGTCATCGGCTTCACGTTCCGCCACACCGCCAACGAGGCGTTCATGGGCGCCGTCTGCGCCGGCAGCGAGGGCTCGCTCCTCGAAAACATCACCGCCGAGTGGACGAACGGAGCCGGCTTTCTCATCAGCGGCAAGAACCATGTCGTCCGCGGCGTCCGTGCCTACTACAACGGGATGAGCGGCATCCGCGGCGACGTGTGCGACCGCTGCACGCTCGAGTATTCCGAGAGCAAATACAACAACTGGAAAGGGTACAACCCCTTCTGGGAATCGGGCGGCGGCAAGTGGCTGTTCACGACCAACTCGACCTTCCGGCACCTCGACTTCTCGGATAACGAGGGCCCCGGGCTGTGGCTCGACACCCAGAATGCGGACAATGTCATCGAACTCAGTCGGTTCGACAACAACTACGGCGTCAACCTCTTCATCGAGCTATTGAGCAACCGGACCGTCATCCGCAACAACGTGATGACGCGCGCGCGGTATGCCCGCCCCTCGTTTTTCGGGTACGGCCTGCTCATCCATGCGGCGAACGACAACGCGGTCCTGTTCAACACCTTCATGGCCAACGAGGGCGGCGGCATGCGCATCCGCGCCGACAGCCGCGCCAAGGCCACCGGCAACCGCTATTACAACAACCTGTTCATCGCGAACACCAGGATCCTCAAGGGCGACCACAAATCGAGCGAGCTCTCCTTTGAAGAGCACAACAACGCCGCCGATGCCCAGACCAACAAGGGCGACGGCAACGTCTTCTGGTACCGCAGCTACGCGACCGAGGACTACAACACCTTCCAGTTCCGGCCGAAGTCGGGCGCGGTGACCAAGTCGTCCAGGCTGCCGGCCTGGCAGGCCGCGGCGAAAACCGATAACAATTCGATGGTGATCGACATGGCCCGCCCGCACGTCGACGACACCACGGACATCTTCAATGGCTGGCGCCTCGCCGCCAATTCGCAGGTCATCGGCAAGGCCGTGCCCCTGCCCGACAATCTCGGGCTCGTGCTCAAGGATTTCGACGGAGACGTCCGGCCGGCGACGGGCGCATCGCCCGGTGCAGACCAGCCGGGTTCGCTGGGCGGCGGTGGCACCGGTGGCGGCGGAACCGGTGGCGGCGGCACGGGCGGTGGCGGTTCAGGCGGCGGCGGCACGGGCGGTGGTGGAACCGGCGGCGGAGGAAGCGACGGCGGCACGGGCGGTGGCGGTTCAGGCGGCGATGGCGGGGGGACCGGCGGCGGCGGGGTAGCCAACATCCAGCTGCTGAGCCTGGACATCATCCGCGAGGAAGAACTCGTCGGCCTCTTCTGGGAAGTGCGCGGCGAAGACGACCTGGTTTCCTACCAGATCGAGCGTTCCGTGGAGGGCACCGTATTCAAATCCATCGGGGTCGTCGACAAGAGCGCCTCGAAAGCGGCGGTGAAGGAATACATCTGGACGGATCGCAGCGCGCCGGTCGCCAGCGAGAAGCTGTATTATCGCCTCAAGAGCGTGTATCACGACAACAGCTCCAGCCTGTCGCCGGTGATCGTGCTCACGAACGACCAGCCGCTCCTTTATACGCTGGACCAGAACTTCCCGAACCCGGCCGCCGGCGTGACCCGCATCGGCTACGCGCTGCCGGAACCGACGGATGTGACCCTCCGCGTCTACGACCTGCTTGGCCGGGAACAGGCTACCCTCGTGCGGAGCCTCGAAGGCGCCGGACAACACGAAGTGACGTTCGACACCTCCGCCCTGCCGGCCGGCGTGTATCTCTACCGGCTCGAAGCCGGCGGGTACGCGCAGACGCGCAAGCTCACCGTCGTGCACTGAGCCGTCGACCCGCCGCACGGGCGGCGGGTCGGGCACACGCTAGCGCCGCCGGGGAAGCCTGAACCAGGACCGAATCAGGCGTAGAAACCGTTTGGAAAGGGTCATGTCCGTGTCCGGATATCCCCGACGTTCAGGCACCGAGGCAGGCAAAAACCTCGCGGTAGAAGTCGGGATGCGATTGCCAGGTCTGGCCGGTGACAAACCGGCCGTCGCGTATCGCCTGTTGCTTGGACCAGGTCCCGCCGCAGGCTTCGACTTCCGAGCGTACGTGTTCGTAGCAGGTTAGGGTTCGCCCGCCGGCGATGCCGGCCGTGATCAGCACCTGGATGCCGTGGCAGATGGCCCAGACCCACTTCTCCTTCTTGTCGAACTCGCGCACGATGGCCAGCACCCGCTTGTCGTGCCGAAGGTATTCCGGGGCGCGTCCGCCGAGGACGAGCACCGCGATGTAATCCTTCACCTTCACCTCGTCGAACGTGATGTCCGACTCCTGGATGTAGCCGGGTTTTTCGATGTACGTGTCCCACCCGGGCTCGAAGTCGTGGATGACGAGGTTGAGCCGCTTTTTCGCCGGCGCGGCCAGGACAGGTTTGTAGCCCGCCTCCATGAAGCGGTGCCGGGCATAGAGGGCTTCGTAGCTTTCGCCGGCGTCGCCGGTGATGAGCAGAATTTTTTTGGACATGATCGCGGTCGCGTTGGGGAACGTGGGAACGGTACAGGGTGGAAAACCTACTGCGCAAAACCTACTTTTGCCACCCCCCGACGCTCCCCTTTTATTCCCAGGCCCGCTTCCTCATGTTCAGAACGATACGCGCCTCCGACCCCCGATACGAACGCGACGCGCTCCGCTGCATCACGGTAAAAAGCCCGGCGCTGCGTGGCCGGGCCGATCTGTCCTGTTTTATCCCCGCCGGCACCGCCCCCCTGCCCCTCGTGATCCTGCTGCACGGTGTGTACGGGAGCCACTGGTCGTGGTCGATGAAGGGCGGCGTCCACCTCACGGCGCAGCGGCTCATCGACAGCGGCGCGATAGCGCCCCTCGCGGTCGCCATGCCGTCGGACGGGCTCTGGGGCGACGGGAGCGGCTACCTGCCGCATCCGGATCGCGATTTCGAGCGATGGATCGTCGAGGAGGTGCCGGCGGCCGTCGCGCTGGAAAACGAGCGGGTCCTGGCGGACGGTCCGCTGGCCATCGGCGGGCTATCGATGGGCGGATTCGGGGCGCTGCGCATCGGCGCGAAACACGGCCGGCGGTTCCGGGGCGTCTCCGGGCACTCCTCCATCACCCACTTCGACCAGCTCGCGCAGTTTGTCGAGGAGCCACTCGAGACCTACCGGGCCCAAGACGCGGATCGGTCGGTCCTGGAGACCATCCTGCGGCATGCCGACACCCTGCCCGCGCTACGCTTCGACTGCGGCCTCTCGGACCCGCTCCTGGCCGACAACCGGGCCCTGCACGCCGCGCTGGAGCGCGCCGGCGTGCCCCACACCTACGAGGAATTCCCGGGCGGGCACGAGTGGTCGTACTGGGAACGCCACATCGAGACGACGCTCCGGTTCTTCGACGCGTGTTTTCGCGATCAGTCGAGCAGCTGATGGCCGTAAGGCATCAGCGTGCGCCGCACATCCTTGCGAAACGCCTCATAGTTCGAAACCACCTGCGCCGGCGGCGGCGCGGGCTCCCACATGCCGTCGGGCAGGAGCCGTTCGCACCCGAGTTCGATCCGGGCGATGTACTGCGTCTCGCCGCGATTCGAAAACCGGATGAGCATGCGTTCGCGCATCGGCGGATGGTCCGCGCCGCGGCGTTCCTGCCAGCGCGTCTGCACGAAGTGTTCGGTGGCCTGCTCCATCTCGTAGCCGTCGATCAGCAAGGTCTGGGTGACGACGCGGACGAGCACCTCCCGGTCGTTCGAGCGGGCGAGTTCTTCGCGGATGATGTGGACACGATCCTGGCCGGCGTATCCCGTTCCGGCGCATCCGGAAAGCGCGGCATGCAGCGCGAGGAGGCCAGTGAGAAACCAGCGGGTTTGTTTCATCGATGTGCGGTAGTCTGACGAAAAGAGGACGAGACGGCGCCGCGCGCCGCTACGTTATCTATCGTCCACCCCACGGGAAATGAAGGCCTGAGCCGGCGGGAGATGTAACTATTCCGCAAGGGAGGCGGGATCCATCAATACGCGATGCGGCCTTTCGACGCGCGCCATGCGTCGAACGGCGCGGCGGACTCGGGGAGGGCGACATGATCGAACCGGATGGCGCGATCCGCCGGCGGAAGCGCGATTTCGCGGTAGATGAGGGCGTCGTCGAAGCCGGCGGCGGCGGCATCGTCGCGCGTGGCGGCGAACACCACCCGGTCCGGCCGTGCCCAGTAGATGGCGCCGAGACACATCGGGCAGGGTTCGCACGAGGCATACACCGTGCATCCCGCGAGCTGAAAATCGCCGAGCCGGCGGCACGCCTCGCGTATCGCGACGACCTCCGCGTGCGCGGTCGGATCATTCCACGATGTCACCTGGTTCGCCCCCCGGGCCACCACCTCGCCCTGCCGGACGACGATTGCCGCAAAAGGACCGCCGCGTCCCTGCCTGACCTGTTCGCCGGCCAGCGCGATCACTTCCAGCACAAAGCGGCGGTCCGTATTTTCGTTCGGTTCTTGCATGACTTCGGGGTGCGGATTCTGAGTGGCCCGGGACGGGGCGCGTATTCAGGGTTCGGAGCCCGACATCGACAAGGCCGCCCTCAACCCGTTCAACTGGCATCCCCTATGGCATCCGACACCCCGAAACCGCTCGCCGCACGCACGGAAAACCTCGTTCAGAGCGACATCCGCGCCGTGACGCACCTCATCAACCGGGTCGGCGGCATCAATCTGGGCCAGGGGATCTGCGACCTCCCCACGCCGGAAGCCATCAAGGCCGGCGCGCATGCGGCGATCGACGAGGACCGGTCGATCTACACGAGTTACGCCGGCATCCCCGAATTACGCCAGGCCATCTTTCAAAAAGCGCGAACGTTCAATCGGATCCCCGCGGGGGACGAGGATGAGGTCATGGTCAGTATCGGCTCGACCGGCGCCTTCGTGAGCGCCATCTTCGCCCTGCTCGATCCCGGAGACGAAGTCATCCTCTTCGAGCCGTTTTATGGCTATCACCGCAACCTGCTGCGGCTCCCGGGGGCATCCATGCGCTTTGTCACCATGCGCGGCGCCGACTGGCAGATCGACTTCGACGAGGTCGAGCGCGCCATCACGCCGGCGACAAAGGCCGTCGTCATCAACACCCCGGGCAACCCCTGCGGCAAGGTGTGGACGCGCGAGGAGCTGCAAAACCTCCTCGCCCTCATGCAGCGGTACAACCTCTACGCCATCACCGACGAGATCTACGAATACATGACGTACGACGGGTGCGAACATGTGTCGCTGGCCTCGCTGCCCGGGGCGTACGAACGCACCGTCACCATTTCCGGGTTTTCGAAGACCTATAACATGACGGGCTGGCGGCTCGGCTACGCCGTCGCGCCGCCGCCGCTCATCGAAAAGATGGGGCTGTTGAACGACCTGTTCAGCATCTGCGCGCCGGCGCCGCTGCAGCATGGCGTCGCGCGGTCGTTCGATCTGGAGGACACGTATTACGCCGGCATGCTCGCCGACTACGCAGCCAAACGCCGCATGATGTGCGACGCCCTGGAAACGGCCGGTTTTACCTTCAGCCGCCCCCAGGGCGCGTATTATGTGCTGGCCAGCTTCGAAGCCCTCTCCCGCACGCGGCCAGGCTATGCGTTCGGCCGCGAGGCGTGCGAGACGCTGATCCAGGAGGCCGGCGTCGCCACCGTGCCGGGCGACTCGTTCTACAGCGACCCGGAACGCGGCAGATACCTGCTCCGCTTCTGCTACGCCAAGGAATTCCCCATCCTCGAACAGGCGTGCCGGCAGCTGGTCGACGCGTTCACGGCGTGAACGCGTCGCGGTTCAAGGTTTGAAGTTCGCGGTTCAAGGTTTGAAGTTCGAGGTTCAAGGTGTGAAGTTCGAGGCTCAAGGTTTGAAGTTCGAGGCTCAAGGTTTGAAGTTCGAGGCTCAAGGTTTGATGTTCGAGGCTCAGAAACGGTTGGGATTTTCAAAAATCCTTCTCGGGACGTCATCCTGAACCGCCCTCCGTTTGCGGTGGGCGTGATGAAAGCCCGTTCCAGCGAACGTGGGGAGACCTCTCGAACCACCGTGAGACGCTCATGGGAGCCATGCGCGAGTGATTCGGGAGGTCCCCCCGCGTTCGCGGGAGCGGGCTTTCGACAACCCCGTCGCTAGCGCCGGGGGCTCAGGAAGACAACCCTTTTTTATTCCTCAACAGTTTCTCAAGGTTTGAAATTCGAGGTTCGAGGGACGGAATCGTCGTTGAACCTTAAACCCAGAACCTTGAACCCTTTCACGCCGTGACGCCTACGGCATTCAGCGCATCGAGCACCGCGTCGTGCAGGAGCCCGTTGGTCACGATGACGCCCTTGTTCTTCTCGAGGCCGGCCCCGTGCGTAAACTCCAGCGGATGGCCGTGGATGTCGGTCACCTTCCCGCCGGCCTCGGTGATCACGAGGACGCCGGCGGCGTGGTCCCAGATGCGCTCGACATAGCCGGGGCGCGTCGGGAGGCGGAGGTAGATGTCGGCGTCGCCGCGGGCGACGGTCGCGTATTTGGCCTGGCTGTCCATCCGTACGGCCTCGGCCGTGATGCCCAGCTGCTGCCCCACGTTCGCGGAGTCGTCGTGCGAGCTGTGGCCGGACTCGACCGACTCGCAGAACCGGGCCTGGCGGCTGTCGCTCAGGGTGCTGACCTGCACCGGAACGGGTGCCGCATCCGAATCGAGCGCCAGGGCGACGGCGCCCTCGCCCTTGACGGCGGCGAAGATCACGCCCACCTCATCCGGCCGATCGGCCGACACCGGCAGATTCGGACATCCGAGCGCGGAAACGACGATTTCGCCCTCGACGATCAGCGCGAGCGCGATCGCGTACTGCTCGCTCCGCAGAAAGCCTTTCGTGCCGTCGATCGGGTCGAGCGTCCAGAAGCGGTCGCTGTAGGCGTTCGCGCCGCCGAAGTCGATCCACTGGCATACCGTATCGGCATCGACGCCGGCGCGGAGCGCGCCCACATGCGAGACGACGCGGGCGAGGAGGTCTTTCTGCCCCTCTTCACGGAGCGCCGCGCTGTTCTCCTCGGCGATGATCGGGTCGCCGGCGAAGGCTTCGTGGATCGAGCGGCAAACGAGCGCCTGGCTCCCAAAGTCGGCCACGGTGACCGGGCTCTTGTCCTTCTTTTCCAGCACACTCTTCGAAATCTGCGCCTGGACGGCGCGGCACAAAATGGCCGCCTCACGGACGGCGGCAATGGCGATTTCTCGTTCGCGTGTATACATAGGTCGTTGATAAGGTTCAGTGTTCGATCATGGACGGGGGTCAGGGATACTGGATACGAGGTTTGCGGGTTGAGATACGGGATATGAGATCTCGCATCCAGGATCCAGGATCTCGCATCCCATGTTTCGCATCCCTCATCCGGCATCCCTCCCAAGCGCATCAAACCCCGGCACGTCGTCAATAAACGTATAGGTGTGCCGGCCCCAGTCCACGATGCAGCAGTAATGTACCATCCCATTCGTTACAACCAGGTGCGATGCCTGAAGCACGGTGTTGTATCGCGCGATCTGGTCGAACGTATGTTGCTGGATCGCCACGTCGGGCGCCTTGCATTCGACGATCATCGCCGGCGCGCCGGCGCGGTCGTGCGCGACGATGTCGGCGCGGCAGGGCATGCCCTGGTAGGTAAATCCCTTTTCGATCGCGAGCAGTCCCGCCGGAAAGCCGCGATCCCGAATCAGAAACTGCACAAAATGCTGCCGAACCCACTCTTCGGGCGTCAGCGCGACGTGCTTGCGACGAATAGGATCGAAGATCGTCGATCGTCCGTCCGTCTCGCGAACGACCGCCTCGTACGCCGGCAGGTTGAGCGGCGGGCCCATCAATTTTTTCGTTTGGTGCCGGCCTCCTTGGAGCCGCCGCTGCTGCCACCCTTGGCGCCGCCGCCTTCAGCGGGAGGCGGTGCGGCAGAAGGAGCCTTGCCGCCCGGCTTCCAGTCCGGCGGCATCTCGCGCAGCTCCTCCTCGGTCAGTTCGCGGTCGAACGAGCGGGTGCTCGTGCTGTAGCCGGTCAGTTCGACATACCCCTGCCCGTCCACCGGCCGGCCGGCGGCGGTGCCGCGGATGTCCACCGCACCCTCCCAGTATCGGATGGAAAGGTCGAGTTCTTGATTGGCGATGATCGGGGTGACGTTCAGGTCGATGCGTTCGGACGGGACCTGCAGCCGCCAGCCGGCGGGATAGGTGGCCCCATCGAGCGGGCTCTTCCACGTATTCGTCGTCTCCAGGATGACGTCCGATGCGTCCAGCGGTACGGGCGTCCCGTTCATCTGGACCAGCACGCCGTCGGTATACGGCTGGCTGCCCGCGTCGCGTTCGCGCACCACGAAATACATGAGTTCGCGGCCGTCCGAGAGCTGGAACGAGAACCAGTCCCAGCCGGCCTGCTGCTTGTTGAGCAGGCTGGTGCTCCACTCCCGATCCATCCAGCTGGCGCCGCGGACGTCGTACGAACCTTCCGGCGTCTCGATGCGCCCGGTCGTACGGAGGCGCGTGTAGGAATAATAATACGACGCGTTGCCGGCGCCGGGGCCTTTCACGCTGTATCCGCGGTCGCCCTGGAGCACCATCGGCTTCACGGCCTCCAGCTTGAGGTCGAGCCGGACGCCCTGCTCGCTCGCCCGGATGCGCATGGGCGGCATGGACGCCTCGGGCTGGGTGATCTCCCAATCGTCGAGCCAGACCCTGAAGGGCTGCGGCTGCGCGCCGGCGAGGCCCGCCGCGCCGCGGCTGAACCGCTCGAAGGCGTAAAATTTACCGCTCTTGAGATCCGTCAGCGCCAGATGCCCCATGTAGAGCTGGTTCGTGGCCCAGTCCGTCGCCCGCTTCGAGGTGTCCGGCGGGGACAGCGCGTTGCGGAAGATCGTAAACTGGTAGCCGAACCGGCGCCCGTCGGCCGATGTCACGTTGCCCGTGTAGTACCACCACTCGAGCTTAAAATCCGGATGCGCGCCGTGATCCTCGGGGAAACGAAAGGACCGGGGGCCATAGGCGCGGGCGTAGCCGACGGTGTCCTGTCCGATCGCGGTGCCGACATCGACGGACGGCCTGACGGGAGGAGCCGGCCGCATGTACCAGACCACGCCTGCGGCGGCCGCCAGCAAGATCACGAGCGCGGGTACGAGCACCGTGGGCCGAAGCAGGGAGGTGCTGTGCGTACTCCGATGTTTATGACGGTTTCCCATAGATGATCAGTCCTCCCGCAACGCCAGCGAAGGATTCGCGCGAGACATACGCCAGGAAGGATAAAGACCGGCAAGCCATGCCGCGACGACGGCAAGAATGACGGCCTGAAGGAGAATGACGGGCGACAGTTCGAACTGCATCGTCCAGCCGAAAGAACGTTTATTTATCACAAATACGAGCATGGACGCCAGTACAGCGCCCAGCGGAAGCGCCATCAAACCGGCGAAAAGCCCCATCAGCCCGGTCTGCAACGTAACATATTTGAACACTTGACCGGGCGTGAAGCCCGTGGCGCGCAGCACGGCGAGTTCGCGGCTGCGTTCCAGTTGCAACGCCATCAGCGCGCTAAGGATGCCGATAAAGGCGACCCCGACGGCCAGAATTTGCAGGACGGACGTGATCGCGAAGGTGCGGTCGAAGACGTCCATCGAGAGCGTACGCAGCGTCCGGTTCGAACGCATGAGCACCTCTTCGCCGGCCGGCACGAACGCGCGCAGCCTGCCGATCGCCTCGTCCGGCGACACCCCGGATCGCAAATAGAGCGCCATGGTGGTCACCCTCCGATCCTCGTAATAGCGATCGAAGGTCGTCCGGCTCATAAAAACGACGCCGAGGTCCGACCCATAGTCGTAGAACACGCCGGCGATGCGGAAGGCATGCCAACCGGCGTCGGTGAGCAGCCGGAGCGAATCGCCGGCCTGCACACCATGACGAAACGTAAACGGTTCCGAGACCAGCACCGCTTCGTTCGTCTCGAACGCCGGCCACACGGATTCCGCGCTGCCCTCCTTGAAGACGAATGACATCTGGCTTTCGCCGGCCAGGTCGAACGCCACCAGGTCCAGCGGCCCGAGCGCGCTGCGCACCTGCAGGGGCCGGCCGGTGCTCACGGCGCGCGCATCCCCGAACTCCCGCACCGCCTCGACGAACGCGTCGGGGAGGACGCCGTCGGCGCGGCGCATGACGAGGCTCGGGGGCGAGAGGTAGACATCCGCCTGGAGCGAGCGCTCCAGCCACACGACCACGGTCTGCCGGAAGCTGCCGATCATCACGCCGACCCCGATGGTGGAGGCGACCGCCACCATCAGGGCCGCGATGGCGACGCCGGTCCGGCTGAGCGACGAGACGATCCCCCGCGCCGCCATCCGCCCGGTAAATCCCATCGCCGCCCCCATCGCGGGCCGGACGAGCCGGGCCAGCCCGGCCACGACGGCGGGAGCGACGAGGGCGAACGCGATCAGGAGCATGAAGATCGCGGTGTAGCTGACGGCGATGCTGTTGCCGGGCACGTACAGCAGCCCGACGCCGGCCAGGGCGGACGCCACGCCGGCGCCGACCAGCACGGGCAGGCGGGCGCGGTGACGCTGCTCCTCGTCGGAACGCCGGAGCACGGTGCCCGCCGGCGCGGTGGCGGCCTCCCGCGCGGGCCCGATCGAGGCGGCCACGGTGGCCAGCAACCCCAGCGCCAGCCCTTTCCCGAGGGTCAGGGCGTTGAGCGCGACATCCTGGACGGAAAGGACGTAATACAGGTCGTTGATCGTGCGGGTGACGAGTTTCACGAGATTTTGCCCGAGCAACACGCCCAGCCCGAGGCCGAGCGCCGTGCCGGCCACGCCGACGAGGGCGGCCTCGCCCAGCACGAGCCCGAAGACCTGCCGGCGCGTGACGCCGATGGTCCGGAGCCGGCCAAGCAGGTTGCGCCGCTGGACGACGGAGAACGTCATCGTGTTATAGACGAGAAACATCCCCACGACGAGCGCGAGCAGGCTCAGCGCGGTCAGGTTCAGCTCGAAGGCGCGGGTCATCTGTTCGATGGTGCTGGTCCGCGCCGCCGAGCGCACGACCTCGACGCCCGGCGGGAGGCGCTGCGACAGGGCGTCCAGCCGGCGGGCGCCGGCCGGCGTGTCCGGCACGATGAGATCGACATGGCTCAGCGCATCCTCCATCCCGAACCAGACCTGCGCCGTGGACACGTCGACGAGGATGAGGTCCGCCAGCGCGGACGCGTCCCGCTCGTCCTCGGCGGCGAGCAGACCGGCGATGCGGAGCGTCTGCCGGCGGCTGCCGAGGCGCAGCGTGAGGGTGTCGCCCGCCGACTTCCCCATCGCCTCGGCGGTCGCCGCCGCCATCAGGGCGGCGCCATCGCCCCCGAGGAAGCCGGCCAGATCGAAGGATCCCGGCGTGCCGACGTAGGAGCGAAACGGCGCCTCGGCGAACGGGTCGATGCCCAGCACCTGAAACGTGCGTCCTGTGTACCCGGGCGCCGCCGCGAAGCCCTCCACCACGGGGGCGATGTCGCGGAGGCCCTCGTCGATGCGCAGGGCGCGGTAGACCGACGCCGGCAGCCGGCCGGTGGTGCTCACGACCTGGTGCGTCGCCGCGCCGGTCACGCGCTCGGCCGAGAGGGCGAACGCCCTGCGCGCGCTGTCGTTGGCGAGGTCGATCGACACCACCAGCGCGACGCCCAGCGCGATGCCCACGATCGAGAGCCCCATCAGCAGCGGATGGCGCAGGAGATAGCGGACGCTGGAGCGCCGCAGCAGCCGGGTCGATGAGCGGTCCGTCGTAGTCAATCGATGGCCTCCGGCGTATATTCGGAAAGCGTCCCGCCGTGGAGCGTCAGGACCCGGTCCGCCATCGACCGCATCGAGCGGTCGTGCGTCACGATGAGGGTGGTCTTGCCGAGGCCGCGGACGAGCGTGTCGAACAGCTCGAGGATGCGGCCGGCCGTGTCGTCGTCGAGGTTGCCCGTCGGCTCGTCGGCGAGGATGAGAGGCGGGTCGTGCGCGAGGGCGCGGGCGATGGCGACGCGCTGCTGCTCGCCGCCCGAGAGGCGATCCGGGTAGCTGTCCCGCCGGTCGGCGAGGCCCACCTGGTCGAGGATGTCGAGCGCCTGGGCTGTGGCGGCCGGCGTCATGCGGCCGTTCAGCTCCAACGGGAGGAGTACATTTTCCTCCACCGTCAGGGTGGGGATCAGGTTAAAGGCCTGAAAAACGAAGCCGATGCGTTCGCGCCGGAACAGCGTCCGCTCGCGCTCGCTGAGCTGCGTGACGTCGATGCCGTCCAGCCGGACCGTGCCTCGCGTGGGCAGATCGATGCCGCTGATGATATTGAGCAACGTACTTTTGCCGGTGCCGCTCCGCCCGAGGAGGACGGCGAAGGCGCCCCGTTCCAGGCGCAAATCGAGGCCGTCGAGCACGGTTCGTTCGCGATCCCCCTCCGTGTAGATCCGGGTGATCTGACGCATGTCGATCACGAGCGGCGAGGTATCGGTTGGGGGATGCGGCATCGACACGGGTACGAAATGTGAACGGAAGGCGCGGTTTTGAACGCGCGAAAACGACGGCGTTCCGACCCGCCGCCGCCCCTTTCAGTAAAACAGGTTTCTCGTCACGAACTACTGCATACCCTCTCCGTGCGCCCGTCAGGGCAGCACGCTATCGATGCGCCTTATCCCCTATTCAAATATGGATACCCCACGCACGTTCTCGTTCCGCCGCCACCTCCTGGTCGCGGCCGTCCTCCTGGCTCTCGTCCCGGGCGCCGCGCTCGGCCAGAGCGCGCCGCTCATCCGGCTCAACTCCGGCGGTCCGTCCTTCACGCTGGACGGCACCAACTACACGAGCGACGCTTATTTCACCGACAGCAAGACGGCCTCGTTCGACAGCCGCGAAATCGCCGGCACCGAGGAAGACGACCTGTTCCGCACCGAACGGATCACGAACGACGACGGCTTGCCCTTCGGCTACAGCATCCCGGTGCCGCAGAACGGCATCTACTCGGTCCGCCTCCACTTCGCCGAGACGGCGTTCACCGTCGCCGGCCGCCGCATCTTCGATGTCGCGGTAGAGGGCACCACGGTGCTGGACGACTACGACATCTTCGCCAGCGCGGGCGGCGCCAACACGGCGATCACGGAAACCATCCTCAATATCGCGGTCAACGACGACACGCTGAACGTCGTCTTCTCGGCCGTGGTCGAGCGCGCCAAGATCAACGCGATCGAGGTGTTTGGCGACTTCGACCCGATCTCCATCCCGTTCGGCATCAACGTGGCCGGGCCGGCGCTGACGGTGAGCGACGTCCCGTTCGTGGAGGATCCGGGCTACTATTTCCTGGAAGGCCAGATCTCGACGGATAATCTGCCCATCGCCAACACGACGGCCGATCTGCTGTACCAGTCGGAACGCTTTGCGAACACCCTGCGGTTCGTTCTGCCGGGCGTGCCGCAGGGGGTCTACTCGCTGGAACTCCATTTTTCGGAGAGCTTTTTCGACACGGCCGGCCAGCGCCTGATGGATATCGTGGTTGAAGGCGATACGCTGATCACGGATTTCGACATCGTGGGCACCGCCGGCGCGCTGAATACCGCGGTCATCCAGGAGCTCGAAGGGGTCTCCATCATCGACGGCATTCTCAACATCACCTTCGTGCGCAGCAATTCCGGAACGGCCACCGCCAAGGTCGCGGGCATCGCGCTGACCAGCGCGAGCCTCGTCGCCGTGGAAGACGAAACGTCGACCGAGGTGCCGGGCACGCACCGGCTCACCGCGGCGTACCCGAATCCCTTTAATCCGGAGACGCAGTTCACGCTCACGGTGGCGCGCAGCCAGCACGTGACCGTGCGCGTGTTCGACATGCTGGGACGCGAAGTGGATCGCCTGTTCGACGGCGTGATGCCGGCCAACCAGATCCAGTCCATGCAGTTTGCGCCCCATGCGCTCCCGAGCGGGATCTACCTGATCCAGGCCGCCGGCGAATCCTTCAGCGAAGCCCAGCGGGTGGTGCTGCTGAAGTAATCGCACGCGGCGTCGGGGTGCAAAAAACGGGATGCAGGATGGCAGTCATGGGCCGTCCTGCATCCCGTTTCGTTTTTTTCGGCGTCAGCAGCTCACGCAGGGCTTCATCAGCGCCGTCATGATCGGCGCCGACTGGAGCGGCGCGTAGCAGATCACCAGGAAATATGCCTCGTCGGGCATCTTCCGGTAGATGCGCATGAAGTCGTCGCGGTTGCGGACGGGCTCGCCGGCCATCTCGACGATGACCATGCCGCCGCGGAGGTCGCTCTCGCGGTACGCATCGCTCGACGGGTCGACGTGCAGGACGACCACGCCGCTGGATGCCGGTATCTCCATGTCGCGGGCGACTTCGTAGGTGAGGTCGTCGACCGTGAAGCCCATTTCGAGTTCGAACGGCTCCCTGGCTCCGCCGGTCGTGCGCGGCGCGGGGCGCGCCGCCGCGTCCAGCACGACATCCACCGACATCACGTCCGTCCGGCGCTGAACATCCAGCAGGAGGGTGTCGCCCGGCGCGCCCGCGGCCACCCGGTCCGCCAGATCGATCGGGTCGCGCAGCGGTTCGCGTTCGACGGCCACGATGAGATCGCCGACCCGGATGCCGGCCCGGTCGGCCGCGCCGCCGCGTTCGACATCGAAGACCCGCACGTGCCCGGGCGCCGCCGGATCGCCCGCCGGGGCATAGGAGAGGCCGAGCCGCCCCGCACCGCGTTTCCCGCGTGCGATGAGCGCATCGGCCACGCGGACGACGGTGCCGGCCGGCACGGCGCCATGCACGCCCGTCGTGGGCCGGTCCATACGATACTGCGCGAGGCCGGCGACCCGGCCATCCAGGTTGAAGAGCGGGCTTCCCGCGCTGCCGTTCGCGAGGGCGGCGTCGGTCTGGAGATAGCGCACCTCGCCATCACGCGTCGCCACGGTGCTGATGATGCCCGCCGTGGCCGACTGCCGGAGGTGGCGCGCCAGCGGCGAGCCGACCGCCACGATCAGCTGCCCGGCCGCCAGCCGCGTGTCGTCGGCGAAGCGGGCCGGCGTCAGGCCGCGGGCATCGACCCGGAGGACGGCGAGGTCGGAGCCGGTATCCGTCCCGATCAGCTCCGCGGTATGCCGCGTCCCGTCCGCCAGCGTCACCTTGATCCGATCCGCGTTGCGCAGGACATGACGGGACGTGACGATAAACCCGTCCTCACGGACGACGATACCGGAGCCGAGACCCCGGTCGGTGTCCTCGTCGGCCTGGCGCTGTCCGGGGATAAAAAACTGTTCGAGTTGATCGGGCCCGAAGGGCTGGCGATCGAGCGTGAGGGCTTCGATCTGCACGACGGCCGGCAGCGCGCCGGCGAGGGCCGCCTCGAAGGCGGACGGATCGAGCGCCGCCAGGGGCCGGCTGGCCGCATCGGCCTCGCGACCCAACTCGAACATTCCGTCGGTCACGGTCACGGCGGCGCCGCCCAGGAGAAACGCGAGCGCGCAGAAGCAGGCCAGTAGCACCTTCCCTTTGAGCTTCATGGTAAATCCTTCACTAGATGAATTACGCCGGGCGCACGGTGGGTAAACGACATGCGAGCCGGTGGTCGAATGGGGGGAATTCAGACCTTCTATCCATCTAATCGGCAGCCCGGAGGGTAACATAAGTGGGGGTTCGCCTGTCATAAGTCGCCCCTTACGTTGCTACCTTGGCGGAAGCCCTTCGGGCGTTGCGCCGGCATAAGCTGGTTTGCTTCTTGCCTTACCCCCCCGGATATCGGATCTTCCCGGTGAAATGAGGCAAAACGCTCATTTTCGGGGCGCATATTTTTCCGCCCGTCCGCTCATTTTGAGGACCCTTTTTTCTGCTGGATGGGTAGGACGGAAGCGATACCATAGACGCCGTTACATTTAAGAACTATCGGAACATGGACACAGCGAAGCTCAGCATCGACCAGAAAGAAATCGACCTTCCGATTGTGGTCGGGAGTGAAAACGAAGTGGGCATGGGCATCTCGAAGCTGCGCAGCCAGACGGGCGCCATCACGCTCGATGTCGGCTTCGGCAATACCGGATCGTGCCAGAGCGCCATCACCTACATCGATGGCGAAAAGGGCATCCTCCGCTACCGTGGCTATCCGATCGAGCAACTCGCTGAAAACTCCACCTTCACCGAAATCTGCTACCTCCTCGTCAAGGGCGAGCTGCCGAACGCCGCCCAGCTCGAACACTTCGAGAGCCAGCTGAAGCACCACAGCCTGCTGCACGAGGACTTCAAGAAATTCTTCGAGGGGTATCCGAGCAGCGCCCATCCGATGAGCGTGCTCTCGAGCATGGTATCCACCCTCTCCACGTTTTACCCGGAATCGAACGCGCCGGCGGATGTCGAACTCAACATCATCCGCCTCCTGGCCAAGCTGAGCACCGTCGCGGCGTTCTCCTATAAAAAATCCATCGGGCAACCGTACGTCTATCCCCGGAACGACCTCGACTATCCGAGCAACTTCCTGAACATGATGTTCGCCGTCCCGACCGAGGACTACAAGGTCAGCAAGACCCTCGCCGAAGCGCTGGACCTGCTGCTGATCCTGCACGCCGAACACGAGCAGAACTGCAGCACCTCGACCGTCCGTATGGTGGGCAGCAGCGGCGCCAACCTCTTCGCCTCCATTTCCGCCGGCATCTGCGCCCTCTCCGGCCCGCTCCACGGCGGCGCCAACCAGGCCGTCATCAACATGCTCGACATGATCGTGGCGGACGGCGGCGACTACAAGAAGTACATGCAGAAGGCCAAGGACAAGGACGACTCCTTCCGCCTCATGGGCTTCGGCCACCGCGTCTACAAAAACTTCGACCCCCGCGCCAAGATCATCAAAAAAGCGGCGGACAAGGTCCTCGACGAACTCGGGGTCAAAGATCCGCTGCTCGATGTGGCCAAAAACCTCGAACGCATCGCGCTGGAGGACAGCTACTTCGTCGACCGCAAGCTGTACCCGAACGTCGACTTCTACAGCGGCATCCTCTACCGCGCCATGGGGCTCCCGACGAACATGTACACGGTGATGTTCGCCATCGGCCGGCTCCCCGGCTGGATCGCCCAGTGGAAAGAACTCCGCGAAGATCCCGACACCCGCATCTTCCGCCCCCGCCAGATCTACGTCGGCCCGACCGAACGTCCGTATCCGGCGATGAGCAGCCGGAAGTAGACCGGGGTATAGGGGATGGCGGATGGGTCGGGGGATGATCGCCGTGTCCGATGGCGTGAAACTTCCTGACCTCCGCCCTGAACGAGCGACCGTACGTCACTCCCGCTCGAGGTAGATGCCCTCGCAGATGCGGGAAAGGTGCTTGCGGTCCACCGCGCTGACGCGCTCGGCGAAAAACGTGGTGACGCTGCTGATGTCCGGGTGCATCTCCTCGAGCAGCGCGCGGCCCTTGTCCGTGATCCGATGGAGCGCGACCCGGCGGTCGATGTCGGACCGTTTGCGTTCCACCAGCCCGCGTTCCACCAGCCGATCCATCAGCCGGGTGACGTCCGGGCTCCGATCGATCATCCGCCCCTGCACCTCGCAGCGCGGGTAGCCGTCCTCGGGCGCGCCGCGCAAGATCCGAAGGATGTTGTACTGGCTGCGCGTGATGTCGTATTTCTGCGCGATACGCTCCAGCCGCTCGCTCATGTACGATGCCGCAACGAGCAGGTTGAGAACGGCTTCCTGCGCCTCGCTTTCAAACGGAGCGCCCTGCTTGATCCACGTCTTTAATCCTTCAGGCATCGTGCTCGCCAGCTAATCGGTACTTGTGGTAACACCCAATACGCCGGCGATCGGTTTCCCGACACCGATGTGTTATCACGGACGCCAGTAAGATAGGCACACCGGCACCGCATGCCAAGCGGTTGCGCCGATCATAACTGGATATCTGATGAAAGCCGCAGCCCTTTGGTCCGGACGGGGATCATCGTGATCAGATCGATGAGGTGGCTGGCCGAGAACGGCTTGGTGAGGAAATACTCGGCGCCGGCCTGCTTGCAGCGTTTCTTGCTCAGCTCGGAGGGCATCCCGGTCATCATGATGATGGGGATATGCTGGAGGAGCGGATCACCCTTGATGGCCTGCAGCGTCGAAAAGCCGTTCATCTCCGCCATGCGGATGTCGAGCAGGATGACATCGGGCGAGGCTTCGCTGGCGATATCGAACCCCTCGCTCCCATCCGGCGCCTCGAACACCTGAAAGCCGCGGTCTTCGAGCACAAAGCGGATGGTGCGCCGCAACAGTTCGTCGTCGTCGATGACAAGGATCTTGGCTTGCATGGGGATACCCGGGCGTGCTGGTGAACGATGGAAAGGGCGTCAGCTGGCCAGTACGGCGCGCA
The DNA here is from genome assembly GCA_041391505.1 of Rhodothermales bacterium. Taxonomy (NCBI): domain Bacteria; kingdom Pseudomonadati; phylum Rhodothermota; class Rhodothermia; order Rhodothermales; species Rhodothermales bacterium. The sequence goes on along the minus strand of JAWKNW010000014.1, from coordinate 41,497 downwards.
TGAGACGCAGGAGGTCGGCGGCGCCGTAGGGCTTCGCCAGAAAGTCGTGGGGGATGACGCCGACGCGGTCGAGCAGCTGCTCCCGGGTGATGCCGCCGCTCACGGCGACGATCTTCACCTCGGGGTTCATGTCGTACAGGGCCTGCATCAGGCGGGACCCGTCCAGGCTCGGCATCATGATATCGGTGACCACGGCCGCGATGTCGGCCCGGTGGCGCGCGTAGCGTTCGAGCCCTTCCTTGCCGTCCGAGGCCAGAAGCACGCGATAGCCGTGTTCTTCGAGGACCGACTGGGTGAGCATGCGCATCGCCGGCTCGTCGTCGATCACGAGAATGGTTTCGCCCGCGCCATCGGGCGAGGCGCCTTCCTCGGCGTACGCCGGCGTTTCGTTTTCGACGTCGCACGCCGGGAGGTAGACGCGGAACTGCGAGCCATGCCCCGGCTCGCTGTCGATCGCGACGTAGCCGCCGTGGCTCTTGACGATGCCGAGCGTGGTCGAAAGTCCGAGCCCGGTGCCGCGGCTTTTGGTCGTAAAAAACGGATCGAAGATTTTATCGAGCACGTCCTGCGACATGCCGGTGCCGGTGTCGGTCACGGCGATCATGACGAAGCGGCCGGACCGCGCGTCGGGCAGGTGGCTCGCGGCGGCTTCGTCGAGCACGATGTTCACCGCGCGCACCCGCAGCATGCCGCCATCGGGCATGGCGTCGCGGGCGTTGACGCTGAGGTTCATCAGGACCTGGTGCAGCTGGGTGGGGTCTCCTTCGACCGCCCAGAGGTGGTCTTCCAGATACACCCGCTGCTCGATCGTCGGAGGCAGTGCCTCGCCGAGCAGGCTCTGCACTTCATGGATAAGCCGGCGGACATCCACCGGCACCCGTTCGCCCTCCACGCCCCGCGCGAACGAGAGCACCTGGCGCAGGAGATCGGCGCCGCGTTGTGCGGAGGCCTCCAGCGTATTGAGCAGCTGGATGCTCTTTTCGTCCTGGGTGCGGCCGCGCAGGAGCTGGACCGACATCATGATCGGCCCCAGCATATTGTTCATGTCGTGCGCGATGCCGCCGGCGAGGGTGCCGAGGCTTTCCATCCGCTGCGAACGGAGCAGCTGCGTTTCGAGCGAACGCTGCTCCGTGATGTCGGTGTTCACGACGAGGATTTCACCCGGCAGCTCGGGCGATTCGCGCACCGACGTCCACCGGCTCTGGACCACCACCACCTCGCCCCGCTGGTTGACCTGCCGCATTTCGCCCCGCCAGAACCCGTTGGCAAACACCTCCACGCACGCCCGGTCGAACCGGGTGTCTTCCGCGTCGTGGAGCAGGCCGCCGGCGTGCTGGCCGATGGCCATGTCGCGGGTCCATCCGTAGACTTCGCGGGCGCGCTGGTTCCAGAACAGGATCTCGCCCTCGCGGCCCAGGATGTAGATGGCGTCCTGCGTCACATCGAGCAGGGTGTCGGCCGTGGCCTTCGCGCGTTCGGACGAAGCGAGGAGCGCGAGGTCCTCCAGCACCTTGCACTGGTCGGTCGTGAGGGCGCGCGGCACGATATCCAGCAGGCAGAGCCGGCTCGCGTCCGGGGCGCCCGCCCCGGGGATGGGAAACGCGGCAAAAAAACGATAACCCAGCGATTCGCCGAAGACCGGGATGCCCTCCTGGATGAGGTCGTAGAGGACGATGGTCTGGCTGATGCCGCCGGCGCCGGGGAGATCCAGCGCCCGGAGCGTGGTATTGGGCTCCAGACCGGACGTGGCCACGATGTGCTGGCTTTCGCCTTCGCCGAAAATGACGAGCGCCGCCGGCACGCCGGCGATGCGGGCGGCAAGACGGGCGATACGATGAAACGATTCGTGGCGGGGCGACAACGCGAGGCGCGTCTCGGTGGAAAGCTCCATCTCGACCAGCATATCGGTAGGGACCAGGGGGGTTGGTAGCAGGCAGGCCCCTCTGGTATCGTCGCCGAAGGGCGCCGGCTTAACCGGCGCGCCGCCGCCTCAATCTTCCGCCGTCGGCGCCCCGCTGAGCAGGTAGAGGACGGCCATGCGCACGGCGACGCCGTTCGTGACCTGGCTCAGGATGACGGCACGTTCGTGATCCACCACCTCGCTCGCCAGCTCCACGCCCCGATTTACCGGGCCCGGATGCATCACGATGAGGTCCGGGTAGGCCGTCATGTGCTCCATCTTGATCCCGAACTGGGTGTGGTACTCGCGGAGGCTCGGGAAGAGGCTGGCGCCCTGCCGCTCGAGCTGGATGCGGAGCGCCATCGCGATGTCGCAGCCTTCCAGGGCCTCGTCGAGGCGGTGCGTCACCCGGACGCCGAGCTGTTCGATGCCCACGGGGATGAGCGTGCTCGGGCCGCAGAGCGTCACGGCGGCTCCCAGCTTCTTGAGGGCGAAGATGTTGGAGCGCGCGACGCGGCTGTGCGTGATATCGCCGATGATGGCGACGTTCAGGCCGTCGAAGGAGGGAAAGTGGTCCGAGATGGTGAGGCAATCGAGCAGGGCCTGGGTGGGGTGCTCGTGCGCGCCGTCGCCGGCGTTGATCACGACCGAGTCGACGCAGCGGCTCAGAAAGTGCGCCGCGCCGGGCGAGCGGTGGCGGATCACCGCCATATCCACCTTCATGGCCTCGATGTTCTGCGCCGTGTCCTTCAGCGACTCGCCCTTGGAGACCGACGACCCGGAGGCCGAAAAGTTGATGGTGTCCGCGGAGAGGCGTTTCTCGGCCAGTTCGAACGAGATCCGCGTGCGGGTGGACGATTCGAAGAAGAGGTTGACCACGGTGATGCCGCGCAGCGACGGCACGCGCTTGATCGGGCGATCCAGCACGTCGCGGAAATGGCGCGCGGTTTCCAGGATCAGCTGGATTTCGTCGGCGCCATAGGTGGAGAGACCGAGCAAATGACGATGACGTAGGGCAGTGAGCGAGGGGGAAGTCTCCAGACCAGTGGCGGCGGTCATCGATCTCATGAATTAAGCGGGTAAAAGAAAAGGTTCATCGCCTTCTCTGGCGAAGAACCTTGCGCTTCTCTGGGGCTTCGGAGGGAATATCGGGCGGGCGTGCGGCATGCTCAACCGGCGATGCGATCTTCCTGACGCGCTAGGGGGTTCTCTACGAGCCAGACGCCTTCGCGCCCGTCGATTTCATGGAGCCTCACGCGAACCTCTTCGCCGGGGATGGTCGGCACCTGCCGCCCGACGATGTCCGCGCAGATCGGCAGTTCGCGCAAGCCGCGATCGACGATCACGAGAAACTGCACCGACGCCGGCCGCCCCATGTCCATCAGGGCATCCAGCGCCGCGCGAGCCGTCCGGCCCGTGTACAGTACGTCGTCGACGAGGACGATGTGCCGGCGGGAGATATCGAACGGAATATCGGTCTCCCGCACCTTGGGCTGTTTGAAGCGCAGACGGAAATCGTCCCGGTACATCGTAGCGTCCAGCACACCTACGGGCACATCGACGCCCTCGATGCTCCGGATCTTCTCGCGGATGCGGCGGGCGAGGTAGACGCCCCGCTTGTGCAAACCGATCAGGGCCACGCCGGCATCCCGGTCGGCCGAGGCGTCGAATTGCTCCAGAATCTGCCGGGCCATGCGTTCCAGGGTCCGGTCCAGATCCTGTTCGTCCATCAATTGCGCTTTAATACGATCTTGCGGCTCCATGGCATGGAAGGTAAGAAAATTTGTTCGGACGTCCGCCGACATCTAAAGTGAAAAAAGTGCTGGAGGGTTTGGGAGTATGGGTGGGTGGGCGTGGGTGGAGATTCAGACCCGGAAGAACCGCGCGACGCGTACCCTCATGCTCCCATCCTCCCGCACTCCCGTACACATACCACCAACAGCCGGAACATCCGCCCCCCGCACCCGCGTTCCTCGTAGCGGTATTCACATCAGAACACGGCCCACCTTGGCAACCCAGGACACAGCGCGTCGCTACCTCGACCCCATTACCATCTCGCGACTCAAGAACATGGAGCTGCGCGCGCGGATGATCGTCGAAGGGTTCATGACGGGGCTCCACAAAAGCCCCTACCACGGTTTTTCGGTCGAGTTCGCCGAACACCGCCCCTACAACCCGGGCGACGAGCTGCGGCATGTCGACTGGAAGGTGTTCGCCAAAACCGACCGGCACTACCTCAAGCAGTACGAGGAAGAGACGAACCTCCGGCATTATATCGTGCTGGACACGTCCTCCTCGATGCGGTACAAACACGCCGGCAAGCTCAGCAAGCTCGAATACGGCTCCTATCTGGCCGCCGGCCTGCACTACCTGATGGTCAAGCAGCGGGATGCGACGGGGCTGATCGCGTTCGACGAACACGTGCACACGCTCCTCCGCCCGAAAGCCACGCAAGCCTATCTGCGCCAGCTCCTGGCCCGGCTCGAGCACATGAACGACGCCAGCGTGACCGAAAAACGCACGAGCGCCGCCACCGTCCTCAACGAAGTCGCCGAACGCATCTCGCGCCGGTCGCTGGTGATGCTGATCACCGACCTGTTCGAGAACGTCGCCGCGCACGACGACCTGCTCAAGGCGCTCCGCCACCTGCGCTACCGGGGCCACGAAGTCCTCGTCTTCCACGTGCTCGAAAGCGAGACCGAACGCAAATTCCGGTTTCCCGACGTCCCGATGGTCTTCAAGGACATGGAGACCGGCGAAGAGATCACCCTCCAGCCGGCGCAGCTCCGCCAGAACTACGAAGAAGCCGTCCGCCTCTTCAGCGAAACCTTCCGCAAGCAGTGCCTGGGATACAACATCGACTTTATCGAGTTGGATACGGCCGAATCATACGATACCGCCCTGATGGCCTACATCAACAAGCGGAAGAAGCTGCTGTAGAGCATCGCAAATTGGGGGCTTTCGGGCTCGCCGTGCGGTGTGGAGCCGGGTGATCCCGGGGGCCTTTTCAATCCGCAACCTGCCAACCTGCAACCTGCAACCTGCCAACCCTTATCCCCTTCATGGTCCACCGCTTCAAATCCCTTTCCGACGAGATATTCCCTGAGATCGTGCGGCTGCGCCGCGCCATCCACCGCCGGCCTGAGCTGGCGTTCGAAGAGGTGGAGACGTCGCGCCTGGTCGTCGAGACGCTGAAGCCGCTCGGGCTCGATATCCAGACGGGGGTGGCGAAAACCGGCGTCGTGGCGACGCTGACGGGCGGCAAGCCGGGGCCTACGATCGCGCTGCGGGGCGACATGGACGCGCTGCCGATCCACGAGGAAAACGAACTGCCGTTCAAGTCGGAGCACCCGGGCAAGATGCACGCGTGCGGACACGACGCGCACACCTCGTCGCTGCTCGGGACGGCGATGGTGTTATCCCGCATGCGGGAGGAACTCCACGGGACGGTGCGTTTCCTTTTCCAGCCCAGCGAGGAAAAGCTGCCGGGTGGCGCGAAGGTGATGATCGAAGAAGGCGCGCTGGGCGGGGCGCCGAACAGCCCCGCGCCGGCGGCCATCTACGGGCAGCACGTCCAGCCCGGCATGCCTGTCGGCAAGATCGGGATCCGGAACGGCATGTACATGGCGTCGTCGGACGAGCTGTACCTGACCGTCAGGGGCACCGGGGGCCACGCGGCCGCACCGCATCTGCAGCAGAGCGACGCCGTGCTCGTCGCGTCCCACATCATCGTGGCGCTGCAGAGCGTCATCAGCCGCAACTGCCCGCCGGACAGCCCGAGCGTGCTCTCGATCGGCCGTGTCATCGCCGACGGCGCAACCAACGTCATCCCGGTGACGGCGCGACTCGAAGGCACCTTCCGGGCGATGGATGAAGCCTGGCGGTTCAAGGCCCACGACCTCATCCGGCGCGTGGCGACGCATACCGCGCAGGCGTTCGGCGCGGAGGTCGACGTCGACATCTGGGTCGGCTATCCGGCGCTCTTCAATCACGACATGCCGGCCAACCTCGTCCGCGAGGCCGCGCACGAGTTCGTCGGCCCCGAAAACACCGTCGAGCTCGACCTCTGGTTCGCGAGTGAAGACTTTGCCTGGTACCTGCGCGAGATCCCCGGCGCCTTTTACCGGATCGGCATCCACGGTCCGCACATGGACGCCGCGCACGCGCTGCACACGCCCCGTTTCGACATCGACGAGGAGTCGCTCCGCCTCGGGCCGGCCTTTATGGCCTATCTGGCCTGGAAAGCCGGCGCGAACGGGTAAGCCGGCCAGACCTCCATCCCCCAGAATGCACGTTACACCCCGCACTGCCATGTTCGATACCAGCCTCCCGCCGTTCCCCGGATTCCGCAAGGAAGCCTTCGATTTCTTCCGGGAACTGGCCCGCAACAACGAACGCGACTGGTTCAAGGCGCGCAAGACCGTCTACGAAGACGAGGTGGTCTGGCCGCTGCAGTGTTTGGTGGCGGAGGCCGGCCGGGAGGCTGCGTCGCAGGGGTTTCGCCTGACGGCCGACCCTAAAAAGTCCATCTTCAGGATCTATCGCGATACCCGGTTCTCCACGAACAAGGATCCGTACAAGACCCACGCCGGCGCCGTGCTCACCCGCGACGGCACGGTAAAAAGCTCGGGCGGCGTCTACATCCACATCGAGCCCGACCGCCCCATGATGGCCGCCGGGTTCTGGCATCCGGAAAACACCGTCGTCCGCGCCTGGCGCGACCGGATGGCCCAGGCGCCCGATACCTTCCTCGCGATGATCGATCAATTAAAGGCCGGCGACCTCGAACTGGAATCCGACGAGCAGCTCAAACGCATGCCGGCCGGTTACGAGGCGTACGCCGATGACGAGATCGCGCCGTACCTGCGGTTCAAGTCCTACACCGTGTCGCGCCCGTTCAAGGAAAAGGAACTGCAATCGCCGGATTTCACCCGCACCGCCGTGCAGATGATCAAGGACTGCTACCCCCTGCTCGCGTACGGATGGGAAGGCTGAGGACGGGTCGCGCGAGGGCATAAAAAAAGCCGGAGCCGTTACAGCGGCAGCCGGCTTGTCTCCGGGAGGAGAACAGTACAACACGGTACGATGAGAAAGCTGGGGTCAGCAGCAGCTACCTAGCGATCTCCCAGGATAAAGCGTTTGGACGAGCGCTTGGGTTGCAGCATAGCCATGGCTGCCATTGCGCCGAAGAAGAGAATCATTGCCAGAACGGCCATTTCAGTCGCCATCATTTTCTATCACCGGGAGGTCTTCGTAGTTGAATCAGGTACATCTCATCGTAACTGATAAAAAGATACGGAGGCATGCGCCTTTGGATGGGCTACTCGTAGGTGATTCGGCTACTCCTGAGGGAGTAGTTTGGGCATAAAAAAACGCCGGAGCCCTTACGGGGGCAGCCGGCGTTTCCCCTTTCGGGGTGGCACGAGCCAGATCTATATCAAAGACGCGGGGCAGCCTGCCGGCCATCCGGACGAACTCAGGCGCCGCGTTTGGGGTTCATGAACGCCATCAGGGCCGTTGCGACGATGAACGTCAGCATGGCTATCATGGCGAGTTGGGTCGTTTCCATGGCTTTACAGCGCTATGTTTCAGGGTTTGATATCGTGGGCACATCGAGCACGGGTTGACTACAGGGGCGGCCCGGTGTGCATCGTTGTGTGTAATACACGCGAGGGCGACGCTTCAGTCAGCTACGCGGGTCCTATTTTTATGGTACTGGAGTAGTATTCGGAGGGATATGCGATAAAAACGGGAGCGAACCGCCATACCGTATCCAGCATATCGAACGGACCGACGTTGACGCACCTTCGGCTCGGAGTATCCTGCATCCTGCATCCCGAATCCCCCCATCCACCCCGATCCGCTGAACGGCGTAACGTCTTGTTGTTAGATGCGTGTTAAAACTTATTGCAAGTAGGGTGCCAGATTATCCCGATGGCAACAAAGCACCCGGTGGTACGTGATACCCGCCTGAGTGTCGCCGCACACCAGGTCACGGGACACGCGATCCTGCGATGCGGCATTCGACAGGTTCGGGAGGACAGCGGCGGCTCAATGCCTTCGACGGCCTCCCGCCCGTCTGAGACCCGGTTCCCTCTATCAGTCACCAATCCGGATGGGGCATCGCCGAGCACGGCGGGTGCCGCGTAGCCGGATCAACCGCATGAACAAAACCGTCAGGCGCCTACTTCTCGGTCTGGTCTTTCTGATCGTCATTCTCGCGCTCGCCTGGCCCAAGCTGCGTCCGGCGCCGGCCACCACCGGAGGCGCGCCCACGCCGGCGGCCGGCAGCCGCGCCCTCGTCGTGGAGGGACAGGTTCTGGCCCCGAACAACCTCCAGGACCGCATCGTTACGACCGGCACCATCCGGGCGAATGAGGAGATCGAACTGCACAGCGAGGTGTCCGGCAAGATCACGAGCATCCACTTCCAGGAAGGACGCGCCGTCCGCCGGGGCGATATGCTCGTCAAGATCAACGACAGCGAACTGCAGGCGCAGCTCCGCAAGGCCGAATACCGGGCGACCCTCGCCACCGAGCGGGAGGTGCGCCAGAAACAGCTGTACGAAAAGGGCGGCATCAGCCTCGAAGAGTATGAGGCCACGCTGAACGAACTGAACGTCCTGCGGGCCGACGTGGACCTGATCACGGCCCAGATCGCGAAAACCGAAATCCGCGCGCCGTTTGACGGCATCGTCGGGTTGCGGCGCGTCAGCGAAGGGAGCTACATCGCCCCGACCACGGCCATCACCACGCTGCAGGATGTCGATCCGGTAAAGATCGACTTTTCGATCCCCGAGCGGTACGCGCAGCGCGTCGCGGTGGGCGCGGAGATGTTCTTCCACGTCGAGGGCATCGAAGAGCAGCTGCGCGGAACCGTCTATGCGCTGGAGCCCCGGATTGAAGCCAGCACCCGCACCCTGCTGCTCCGCGCGAGCAGCCCGAACCCGGGGCGCCGGCTCCTGCCGGGCGCCTTCGCCGACATCGATCTCATTTTCGAGGAGATCCCCGACGCGTTGACGGTGCCGGCGATCGCCGTCATCCCCGAGCTGGGAGGTAAAAAAGTCTTTGTGGTGCAGAAAGGCGTCGCCATGTCGCGCGTCGTCGAAACCGGCATCCGGACTGAAGACCGGGTCCAGCTCCTGAGCGGCGTGGCGGCCGGCGACACCGTGCTGGTCTCCGGCGTCCAGCTGCTGCGCCCCGGCCTGCCGGTGAGCGTTGAAATCGGAGCACATTGAGGGAAGGAAGCGGATTATGGCCTCGCTTTGCCTTTTTCATCTTGCCTTTTTCGGTTCCCTATGAGCCTCTACTCCATCAGCATACGCCGGCCCGTCCTGGCGCTCGTCATGTCGATCGCCATCGTGCTTTTCGGCTTGCTGGGCTTCTTCGACCTCGGCGTCCGTGAGTACCCGGCGGTCGACCCGCCCGTCATCACGGTCGCCACCAACTACCGCGGCGCCAACGCCGACGTGATCGAGTCGCAGATCACCGAACCCATCGAGGAGTCGGTGAACGGCATCGCCGGCATCCGCACCCTCACCTCCGTCAGCCGCGAGGGCCGCAGCACGGTCACGGTCGAGTTCGACATCGACGTCGATCTCGAGCGCGCGGCGAACGACGTGCGCGACCGCGTCTCGCGCGCCATCGGCAACCTGCCGCCCGACGCCGACCCGCCCATCGTCACCAAGGCCGACGCCGACGCCTTCCCGATCATCTTCCTCAACGTGAAGAGCGCGGAGCGCAACCTCCTCGAGATGACCAAGATCGCGGACGACATCTTCAAGGAGCGGCTCCAGACGATCGAGGGCGTCAGTTCGATCGACATCTGGGGCTCGAAGGAGTATGCGATGCGGCTCTGGCTCGATCCGCAGAAGCTCGCGGCCTACCGGCTCTCCCCGCTGGACGTCCGCAACGCCATCGCGCGGGAAAACGTCGAGTTGCCGTCGGGGCGCATCGAGGGACAGAACGTGGAGTTGACCGTGCGGACGATGGGCCGGCTCGAGACACCCGAGGCGTTCAACAACCTCATCATCAAGGAGACGGACGGGCAGGTCGTGCGGCTGATGGACATCGGGCGGGCCGAGCTCGGGCCGCTCAACGAACGCACCGTCCTGAAACGCGACGGCGTCCCGATGGTGGGCGTGGTGCTGCGGCCGCTGCCCGGCGCCAACAACATCGCCATCATCGACGAATTCTACCGCCGCGTCGCGCAGATCGAAAAGGAGTTGCCGGCCGACATCCAGCTGGCGGTCGGGTTCGACAACACCACCTACATCCGCGAATCCGTCTCGGAGGTCCAGCAGACTATTTTCATCGCCCTCGCGCTCGTCGTCCTCATCATCTTCATGTTCCTGCGCGACTGGCGCACGACGATCATTCCGGCCGTCGTGATCCCGATTTCGCTGATCGGCGCCTTTTTCATCATGTACCTGCTCGACTTCTCGATCAACGTGTTGACGATGCTCGGCATCGTCCTCGCGATCGGGATGGTGGTGGATGACGCCATCGTGGTGCTGGAGAATATCTACACCAAGATCGAAGGCGGCATGCCGCCGCTGGAGGCCGGCATCGAAGGCACGCGCGAAATCTTCGTCGCCGTCATCGCGACCACCCTCGCGCTGGTGGCAGTGTTTCTGCCCATCCTGTTCCTGGGCGGCCTGACGGGCCGGCTCTTCCGGGAATTCGGGATGGTCATCGGCGGGTCGGTCCTCATCTCCTCCTTCGTCGCCCTGACGCTCACGCCCATGCTGAGCTCCCGGCTCCTGAAGGCACGCGCGAAACACTCCTGGTTCTACAACAAGACCGAGCCGTTTTTCGAGTGGATGACGCGGGGCTACCGCGGCGGCCTCGAAACGTTCATGGCCCATCGCTGGCTGGCCCTGCCGATCCTGGCCGTCAGCTTCGCGCTGATCCCGTATTTCTACAACCTGCTCCCCTCTGAACTCGCCCCGCTCGAAGACCGCAACGCGCTTCGCCTCATCGCGTCCGCCCCGGAAGGCGCCACCTTCGAGTACATGGATGACTACGTCGACCAGCTGACCGCCCTGTTGCAGGAGAACGTACCGGAGACCGACAACATCATCTCGGTGACCTCGCCGGGGTTCGGCGCCTCGTCGTCGGTCAACTCGGCGTTTGCCACGATCACCCTCGTCGACGCCGACGAGCGGACGCGCTCCCAGCAGGAGATCGCCAACTGGCTCACGCCCCGGGTCAGCAGCCTCACCGGGGCGCGGACCTTCATCTCGCAGCCCGAGACCATCGGCGCGCGCAGTCTCGGGTTGCCGGTCCAGTTCGTCATCCAGGCCCCCAGCTTTGAAAAGCTGACCGAGGTGCTCCCGAAGTTCATGGAGGAAGCGCGGGTGGACCCGACGTTCACCTTTACGGATGTCGACCTGAAGTTCAACAAGCCTGAACTGCGCATCGACATCAACCGGGAGCGCGCCCGTGCCCTGGGCGTGTCGGCGCTGGACATCGCACAGACGTTGCAGCTGGCGTTCAGCGAGCAGCGGCTGGGCTATTTCATCATGGACGGCAAGCAGTACCAGGTGATCGGGCAGGTGGAACGGCAGGACCGCAACGAGACGCTGGACCTGCGGTCGCTCTTCGTGCGCAACGCGGCCGGCGAGCCCGTCCAGCTGGATAACGTCGTCGACGTGCGCGAGGAGAGCAGCCCGCCGGCGCTGTACCGGTTCAACCGCTTCGTCTCCGCGACGGTATCCGCCAGCCTGGCGCCCGGCAACACCATGGGCGACGGCATCGAGGCCATGCGCGCGATCGGCGACCGCGTGCTGGATCCCACGTTTTCGACCGATCTGTCGGGCCCCTCGCGCGACTTCGTCGAGAGCTCGTCGAGCCTGCTCTTCGTGTTCATGCTGGCGCTCGCGCTGATCTACCTCGTGCTCGCCGCGCAGTTCGAGAGCTTCCGGGATCCGTTCACGATCATGCTGACGGTGCCGCTGTCCCTCGCCGGCGCGCTGTTCTGGCTCTGGTATTTCAACCAGACGCTCAACATCTTCAGCGAGATCGGCATCATCATGCTGATCGGCCTGGTGACCAAAAACGGCATCCTCATCGTCGAATTCGCCAACCAGCGTCGCGAGCAGGGCCGGAGTATCCTCGAAGCGGCGAAGGACGCCGCGGCGGCCCGGTTCCGCCCGGTGTTGATGACCAGTATCTCGACCATCCTCGGCATCCTCCCGATCGCCCTGGCGCTCGGCGCCGGCGCGGAGAGCCGCGTCCCGATGGGCATCGCCGTCATCGGCGGCCTCGTGATCGGCACCTTCCTGACCCTGTTCGTCATCCCGGCGATGTACTCGTTCCTGGCCAGCAAGACGGTGACGCGGCACGAGGACATGAAAGCGATGGTCGACGCCCTGAGAACCCAGTCGCGGACGACCCGCGCCGAGTCACACGCGGAAAACGCGCCCTCCGTTACCCCATGATGCGGATTTATCTGACGTTGCTGGTCGGGCTGATGCTCGCCGCGCCGGCGGGTGCACAGGATGTGCTCACGCTGCGCGAGGCCATCGACCTGGCCATGCAGAAAAACTACGACATCCAGATCGCGCGCAACGAGATCGAGATCGCCTCGAACGACGCGACGCTGGGGAATGCCGGCTTCCTGCCCGTTTCAGACCTCAACCTCAGCGCCGGACGCACCGTCGCCAACACCAAGCAGAGCTTCCTCAGCGGCCAGACCACCGAGCGCAACGGGGCACTCACCCAGCGTCAGGCCGCCGGCGTGGGATTCAGCTGGACCGTCTTCGACGGGTTCGGGCGCTACCGGGCCTACGACCGGCTCAAGACCGTGCTCAGCGAGGAGGAATACCGGGCGGACAACACGACCGAGCTGATCCTCACCGACGTCGTGGTCTCCTACTACGACCTCGCGCGCCAGCAGCAGCAGCTCCGGGTCCTCGAGGAGGCCGTCGCCATCTCGGAGGAGCGCATGCGCATCGTGGAACTGCGGCGCGACCTCGGGTCGGCCTCGGAGCTCGAAGTGCGCCAGGCCCGGCTGGACCTCAACGCCGACCGCGCCAGCGTGCTGCGCCAGCGGACCGCCCTCGTCAATGCCCGCGCGGATTTCAACCAGCTGCTCGTGCGGCCGCTCTCGCTGGACTACACGGTCGTGGACAGCATAGCGCTCGATCCCCCCGTCGCCCGCGATACGCTCGAAGCCGAATCGCTGGGCCGCAACAAGACGCTCATGGTGGCCCGGATGGCCCGGCAGGTCGCGCTGATCCAGTCGCGCGAGGTCCTCTCCGAATGGCTGCCCTCGGTGGATGTCAACGCCGGCCTCAACTATTCCAACCTGAACGCCGAAGCCGGCTTCCTGCTGTCGAACGAGTCGAAAGACATCACCTACGGCATCAGCCTGAACATGAACCTGTTCGACGGGATGAACCGCCGCCGGCGGGCGCAAAACGCCGAAATCAGGCTGCGCAACGCCGATCTCGTCATCGACGACATCACGACCCGGCTCCAGTCCGACATCAGCCGGGCGGACCAGGACTACCGCAACAGCCTGGCCCTGATCGATATCGAGCGGGAGAATCTGGCGCTTGCGCGTCAAAACGTCGATATTGCGCTCGAACGCTTCGAACTGGGCACCATCACCTCGATCGAGTTGCGCGAGGTGCAGGAGACCCTGACCCGCGCGCAAAGCCTGTTGCTCGTCGCGCAGTTCGAGGCCAAGCGGGCCGAGACAGAGCTGCAGCGGCTCAGTGGCCGGCTGGTGAAAGCGTTCCTGCCCCGGGAATAAGCTCCGGGCGGTTCCCCAACCCTCATCCCTCACTCAGTGCTTCGCGGGCCCGCTGCACGGCGGTTCCGCAGGAAACGGCATGGAACCGACGCCGCTGCTTTTTCGACGCACCTTTCTGCTGCTTCTCGTCCTCGCCATTTCGATGCTGTTCATGGCGATGATCCAGCAGTACATCCTGACGCTCCTCATGGCCGCCATCGTGACGGGGATGGCGCACCCGCTGTACGTCCGCCTCTTGCGGCGTGTCGGCAACCGGCCGGGTCTGGCATCGACGTTGACGATCCTCCTCCTGCTCCTGCTCGTCGGGGGCCCGCTCAGCGGTTTTCTCGGCATCGTCGCCGCGGAAGCCGCCGATATCATCAAGACCGTACGCCCGAAGGTCGAGGAGCTGATGCAGCAGCCGAACGTGGTGCGCGAGTGGCTGGATCGCATGCCCTTCGCCAGCTACATCGAGCCCTACCAGTCTGAAATCCTCACGCGCCTCGGCGACGTCGTCCAGCGCGTCGGCGACTTCGTGATCACCAATGTCGCCTCGGTCACCACGGGCACCGCGCTGTTCTTCCTGCACATCGGGATCATGCTCTACGCCATCTTCTTCTTCCTGGTGGATGGCCGGGCACTGCTGGACCGCATCCTCTACTTAATCCCCATGCGGAGTGAGGACAAGCAGCTGCTGGTGCACAAATTCGTCTCGGTCACGAGCGCGAGCCTTCGGGGCGCATTGATCATCGGCGTGGTGCAGGGCGGGCTGGCCGGCGCGTCCTTCGCGTTCGCCGGCATCGGCGGCGCCGTGTTCTGGGGGACGGTGATGGCCGTGCTGTCGACCATCCCCCTGCTCGGGGCCGCGATCGTGTGGGTGCCCGGCGTGATCTATCTGATCGCGACGGGGCACACCGGCGCCGGCATCGCCGTCGCGATCTGGTGCGCCGTCGTGGTGGGGCTCGCGGATAACGTGCTCCGCCCGCGCCTGGTGGGCAAGGACACCCAGATGTCCGACCTCCTCGTCTTCCTCGGCATCGTCGGGGGCCTGTCGCTGTTCGGAGGGATCGGATTTTTTATCGGCCCCATCGTCGCGGCGCTTTTTGTGACGGTGTGGGACTTCTACGGCACCGCGTTCTCGGGCATGCTGGAGCCTGTTGCGGCGCCGGGCGAACCGCCGTCCGACGGCGCGGCGGAGACGGAGGCGGCCGAATCCCAGCCGGCGCCGCACCCGGCCGGCGAAGACGCCTGAGGCCGTGAACGGGTTCGGCCCGGCTGCCATGACCCATCCTCCGCGCCGCTTATCATCGGGCCTATTCGGTCGATACATGTCCTGACAGGAGGCGCCGGCCAGCGCTTTCCGCACGTCCTGCCTTCGGCCGCCCTCGACCCATGGCGCCGCACGACGCTTCTCTCGCGACTCACCCCGTCGCGTCGTCTGTAACCGATCATTTTCGCGCGGTTCATCCGCCTTCCACGGCATCGACATCATGAGTCAGACGCCCGTCGAGCAGAAGCCCCCCATTGACGAGGAATATTCCCAGGCGATCGCGCGCATCGTCATGAACGTCGTGTTCGCGTCCATCGCCCTGTACCTGTGGATTGCGCTGGACCACGCATCGATGCGGGTGGCGGCCGGCCTGTGCGGCGTCTACCTTGTTTTTGCCAGCGTCTGGGCGGTATGGGTGAAGCGCCGGCCCGGCACCTATGTGTTCCGCCGCGCGGCCGTCATCGTGGGCGACCTGTCGATGGTCACGATGGTGCTGTATTTTGGAGAAACCATCGGGACCGCCTTCTACGCCGTGTACCTGTGGATCATCCTCGGGAACGGGATGCGCTACGGCGTGAATTATTTGCTGGCCGCGGCGGCCGTCGGGGTCGTCCTGATCCTCTCGCTGCTCGCGATCAGCCCGTTCTGGCAGGAAAACAAGGCGCTGTTGCTCGGCCTCGCCGCCGGCCTCGTGGTGCTGCCGCTATTTTACCGCACGATGCTCCACCGCCTCCAGGTGCTGAACGCGCAGATGGCGCAGCAGCTCGAGCGCGCGGAAGCGGCCACCCGGGCCAAAAGCACGTTCCTCGCCACGATGAGCCACGAGATCCGCACGCCCATGAACGGCGTGATCGGCATGGCGAGCCTGCTCGAAGAAACCGAGCTGACCGAGGAGCAGCGCGAAAGCGTCGAGATCATCCACAGCTCGGGCAACGCGCTGCTGGCGATCATCAACGATATCCTCGATTTCTCGAAGATCGAGGCCGGCAAGGTCGAACTCGAGGTCCAGCCCTTCTCGCTGCGGCAGTGCGTGAGCGAGGCGCTCGACATCATCGCGCACGCGGCGCAGCAGAAGGGGCTCTACCTCAAGCAGGCGTTCGAGCCCGGGGCGCCCGACTGGGTGGAGGGCGACATCACCCGTCTGCGCCAGGTGCTCGTCAACCTCACCGGCAACGCCGTGAAGTTTACCCACGAGGGCGGCGTGACCCTGGGCGTCCAGCCGGCCGGCGACGGCCGGCGGGTTTGCATCACCGTCGCCGACACCGGGATCGGCATCCCGCCGGACCGGCTCTCGCAACTTTTCCAGCCCTTTTCGCAGGCCGATTCGTCCACCACCCGCAAATACGGCGGCACCGGGCTCGGCCTGTCCATCAGCAAACACCTCGTCGAACTGATGGGCGGGGAGCTGTCGATCGCCAGCGAGCAGGGCGTGGGGACCACCTTTACGCTGACGGCCGTCCTGCCGTCCGCCACCGCTCCTCCCGAGGTCGTCGAAACGCCGGCGGTTGGCGCGGCAACGTCCGCGCGTGCGCTCCGCATCCTGCTCGCGGAGGACAACACGGTGAACCAGAAGGTGGCACTGCGCATGCTCGAACGACTCGGCTACCGGGCCGACATCGCCGCCAACGGGCTCGAAGTGCTCGATCTGTTCCGTCAGCGCGGCTACGACGTCGTCCTGATGGACGTCCAGATGCCCGAAATGGATGGCATCACGGCCACAAAACGGCTCCGCGCCCTCACCGACCTGACCCAGCCGTACATCGTGGCCCTCACCGCCAATGCGATGGGTGAGGACGTCGAGGCCTGCCTGGCCGCCGGCATGGACCGTCACCTGAGCAAACCCATCCGCCTCGAAAAGCTGGCCGAGGCGCTGGCCGGCGTGCCCTGCGCCGATGCGCCGGCCGAAGCCGCCGATGCCGCGTCCTGATCAGGCCCTCAGGAGGTTGAATGTGTCGGCACGCGCTACGTCGTCTGCGGTAAGCGGCTATACAATCGTCGGCGCGTGGCGAGCAGCAGCAGGCCGGTAGCCAGCAGCCCCGCCCCGATCGCGGCGAGGTAGCCCGGAATTTCGAGGGGGATATTCAGGTGCGTCGTGATCCCCATGATCCGCGAAACCATGCCGGGCAGCAGGAGCAATTCGTCGTTCAGCCGCGAGAGCAGGGCCTCGAAGCCGTAGGCGAGATGAAAGAGGCCATAGAGCCCCACGCCGGCGCCCGTGAGGGTCAGCCACCACCCCCAGCCCTGGAGGCGCCCACCCGGCGCCCGCTGCAGGAGCAGGGCCAGATGCGCCATGCCCAGCAGTCCGATGCCCCCGAACAGCGCCAGCCGAAAACCATCGCCCAGCCAGAAACGCAGCCAGAAATAAAACGGGCCGCGCACCGAAAGCGTGAGCAGGAGCAGGAGCCCCATCGCGAGGAGCGGCGCGACGGCAAGGCGATAGGCGCTCGGGTCGTCCCTGAACAGGCCGTACCGCAGCCCGAGGGCGTACAGCAGCATCGGCGCGCCGGTGGTGAGCGTGAACGCCGGCGCGTCAAAAAACGAGAACGCCATGACGGTGCCGGCGAGGACCCCGAGATGCAGCGCCATCCACCCGGGCAA
The DNA here is from genome assembly GCA_041391505.1 of Rhodothermales bacterium. Classification (NCBI taxonomy): domain Bacteria; kingdom Pseudomonadati; phylum Rhodothermota; class Rhodothermia; order Rhodothermales; species Rhodothermales bacterium. The sequence continues at coordinate 23,990 of JAWKNW010000014.1, read as the reverse complement.
CGCGCCCCGGCGCCGGCTCCGCAGGGCTGAGATCAACAGGATCGCCGTGAGGAGCGCGAGGAACCGCGCGGCCCAGACGACCCCTTCGGTCCGCTCGGCCTGCCGCATGCTGCGATCCACGAGTTCGAAGTTGTAGGCGGGAAAATCCAGGTTGCCCTGATAGCCGGCGCGATGCCGGCGCTGCGCCTCCTTGAACGCGCCGATGGCCGCGTGCCATGTGGTGTAGGGGCCGGCGCCCCCGCGGTCGATCCATTCCCAGAAGGTCAGCGCGAACTGCTTGTGGTAGGCCATGGTCTCGAGCAGGTTTTCCTCATAGACCAGCGAAGCCGCCATCCCCGGCACCCACTCCCGGCCCTGCCGAATGTCCCCGGACACGTCGGCCAGCAGCGAGCGCATGTGGCGGACTTCATCCACCGTGGCGAACGCCTCGTCGATCGACGCATCGATGTCGCCGCGGGTGACGGCGTAGACATGGCTGAAGATGGACGTCGACGCCCCCACGATGTCCCAGTAGCTGTAGATCACCGGCGGCACCTCCAGCCCCATGCCGGTGACCGCCTTGCGGGCGAAGGCCGGGATGGTGAGGCCGCGCGCCGCGGTGGCGTGGGAGGAGAGCAGCAGTTCGGTGAGGGCATCGACGACGCGCGGATCGTCGCCGAAGACATCCGTCACCCAGGCGCGGGTGATGTCCTCGATCGGCCGGCCGGGATCGTCCAGCAGCCGCGCCGTGGCCACCACGTTCGCGTCGGTCCACAGCCAGAGGCCGTGGAACGGGTAGATCAACAACGGCCCGTGCCGCAGCGGCCCCCCGCCCTGCGCCCACACCCAGACGCCCTCGACGCGCGGATTTTCGGTCAGAAAACGGGTCAGCGCCGCCTGGTGCAGGGGCGCGACATAGTTCGGGAAGACCGTGAACGCCTCGAACTCCCGCCGGGCCTGCATCTCGACGATGCGGCGGTGCCGGCCTGTAAAAAGGGTCGGGTTGAGGGGGAGGTGGTTCCAGAAATCGCCCTGCGTGAACTTGGTCGAGACGATGAGATGATCCGAGTCGATGGCGTCCAGCACGGCGGCGTAGGCCTCGGGGCTCGTATGCATCCGGCCGACCTGCCCGACGCCGACCGACCAGGTCCGGAAGATGAGGGTCCGGTCGTAGGCCTCGGCCACATCGGTGAAGGCCTGGAGCATCTTCTGGACAGAGGAGATGCTGCGGACCCACAGCTCGCTCCGGTAATCCCATCCCTCGCGGTTGTAGACGCTGCCGGCCTCGCCGATGCGGATCATCATGCCGGCCACCTCCGGCATCCGCTCGAACAGCTCGGCGAGCCCCTGTCGGTACACCTCCCAGAAGGCGTCGTTTTCGACATCCGCACCGCCGAAGCGGCGGTCGAAGTAGGCCTCGAGCGGCGTCGTCAGCGCGACCATGTCGGTCGAGAGGATGACCTGGAGCCCTTTTTCCCGCGCGTAGGCGAACATCCGCCCATACGCGGCGCGCACCGCGGCGTGCCGGCGGCGGTACAGGCTCGAATCCGCATACACCGCGTAGCCGTCCTCCACCCGATCGAAATCCACATACTGCAAAAAGCCCGGCATCTCGATGGCGTTGAAGCCGAGCGACGCCATCCGATCCACGTAGGCCGTAAACTGGGCATATACCGGCTCGAAAGCATCCCAATCCACAAAAGGCGGCTCGGCGAAGATGACGCCGTCGAATCGCTTTTTGTTGTGCGAATAGTCGGAGCCCCAGTGGGCGCTGTCCGGCACGATGCCGACGCCGCCGAGGTCGATCATCCGGAAGGGGAGCGACGGGTAGGCGGCCTCGACGCGGACGGGCGCCATCTCGGGGAGCGTCTTGTCGGCGATCTCGATGGCGAGGTAGTCGTTGACCAGCCGGCCTGCCCAGACGCCGGCGAGCGCCCCGAGCAGCGCCAGCACGCTGAGCCGAAACCAGGATAGGGCACGCATGGCATTAATAGGCTTCATTCAGATCCAGGTAGTCGCCCGAGGCGTCGCGGCCGAAGGCGAAGTCCTGGCGGATCGTGACGCGCTCTTCCGTGAAGAGCAGGAAGCGGAGCCCGATGCCGACCGCCCATTTGGGCCGGTCGAAGGAAAAATCGGCCATCCGGCCGGCCACCTCGCCCACGCCGCCGAACACCGTCAAGCCGAGGCGCCACCAGATGGGGACGATCCGGTATTCGGCCTGGAGCACCAGGCAGTCGTTGTCGATATAGCGCATGCTGCCGTATCCACGCAGGTTCTCGCCGACGCCCGGCAGCATCCGGAACGGCAGCTCGCCCGTCGAAAGCGTGGCGATGGCCTGAAGCGCAAGGACGTGCCGGCCGGTCAGCGTCAGGTACTGGCGGAGATCCAGCGAATATCTGTCCAACCGGTAATCACTCCCGAGCACCCCGCCGTAGAAGGTCGCTGACGCCTGAAACAGGCTGCCCTTTGCCGGGAAGTTGACGTTGTCGCGCGTATCCCAGCTCACCAGCGCGCCGATCCCGGAGGCATGGCCGGCGGCGCTGCCGACGACCGCGCCATCCTCCAGCAACCCGCCGGCCTCGATGTCCACGATCTTGCCGTAGCGAAAGCTGTATTTGAGCCCCGCAAACAGGCCCGGATAGAGCTGACGCTGCGCCTCGAAGGTGAGGTCGGCCAGCCGTTCGGTGAACCGCTCCTCGGCCTCGGCGAGACTTTCGGTTCCGATGCCGTAAAACGAGGTCGGCCATTTTTTGAACGACCACTTGCCGGCAAGGCGCCAGGCGTTCCCGGGCAGCCAGATCTGCGGCCGAACGATGACGTGGAATTGCCGGTTCTGGGTGTAGTAGGCGTCGAGCCGCGCCGCGGAGGGACGCGTGCCGGGCGCCGTGTAGAAGATGTATTGCGGGAGCACCCCGAAGGCGAGCCGGGTGTCCGGCGAATTAAAGACGATGGGCAACAGCGCCCAGCGCCCGCCCCGTCGCAAGGAGTCGGCGCGTGCTGGAGGCGACGAGGAGCGGTCGTCCCCGAACGCCGGCCCCGGAAAGGCGGCGGCGGCGAGGCTGAGCGCGATAAGGATCCGGAGAAGAGCTGCAACGATCCGTGACATGCCTGCACCCTCCGCGCCACGCATCGTTCGCGCATCGCCCGTGGAACGACACATCGCGCAGCAGTTTGATAGGGGTAGGAGGAGAACCCTCCCATGCCAAGCTACGCCGGCGCCGGATGGGAGATGACAGGCCGAGACGCGCCGGCTCGCGGTGCCAGGGCGCGAACGGGTGTGCGACGACGCCTTACGCAGGCGGCCTTGGACCGGCACCGCCGCAGACGTTACCTTAGGGGTCGATCCGCCGCGTGACATCCCCCCACACTGCCCGCATCATGCCCGATTCACGGACCGCTTTTCTTTTCGGCTGCACCCTGCTTCTCGCGGCGGGCTGCGCGCCCGACGGCGCCGACGCCCCCCGCTCGACGCCGCCGGTCCAGGAACCGCTCTTTGCGCAACTGGTCCCCGCGCGCACGGGCATCGATTTCCAGAATACGCTGCTGGAGCACCCGTCGCCGTTGCGGACCGATCTGCTCAACGAGTATTTCTCCAACGGCGCCGGCGTGGCGGTGGGCGACGTCAACGGAGACGGGCTGGAAGATCTGTACTTCACCGGCAACATGACCTACGGCCGGCTCTACCTGAACCGGGGCGGGCTCACGTTCGAGGACGTGACGGAGGTTGCCGGCGTCGCGGGCCGCAAGGATACCTGGAAGACCGGCGCGGCAATGGCGGACGTCGACGGGGACGGGCGGCTCGACCTCTATGTGAGCTATTCCGGCGAGCTGCCGCTCGATCGCCGCGTCGACGAACTGTACATCAACAAGGGCAACGAGGCCGACGGCACGCCGCGCTTCGAGGAACAGGCCGCCGCATTCGGCCTCGCCAACCCGCATTCCACCAACCAGGCGCACTTCTTCGACTACGACCGCGACGGCGACCTCGATCTTTTCCTGATCGGCAACAATACCCCTCGCACCCCCTACCAGGACCCGATGGGCACGCGGGAAGAGCTCGAGAAGGACGACCCGGTGCACGGAAACCGCCTCTACCGCAACGACGCCGGCCGGTTTACGGATGTGACGCGGCGCGCCGGCATCCGCAGCTCCCCGCTCACCTATAGCCTGGGGGCCGGCGTGGCCGACCTCGACAACGACGGCTGGATGGACCTCTACGTCGGCAACGACTATTCGCCGCCGGACTACCTCTATCGCAATAACGGGGACGGGACGTTCACCGACGTGCTGGCGGATCGGATCGGGCATATCGCGAACGCCTCGATGGGGGTCGACGTGGCCGACCTCAACAACGACGGCTGGTCCGACATCGTCGTGCTGGACATGCTCGGCGCGACGAACGCCCGGCAGAAGACCCAGTTCGCGCCCAACGACCGGGACGGGTTCGACCGCTTCCTCGCGTCGGGCTTCCACGCCCAGTACACCCGCAACATGCTCCAGCTGAACACCGGCGACGGCCGCTTCAGCGAAATCGGACAGCTCGCCGGCGTGCACGCCACCGACTGGAGCTGGGCGCCGCTGATCGCGGATTTCGACAACGACGGGTGGAAGGACCTCTTCATCACGAACGGGATCCTGCACGACACGATCGATCGCGACTTTCTCGCCTTCAAACACCGGTACGTGCAGCGAAAACCGAAGCTCGAGCCGGCCGATATCCAGTATCTGATGGATGTCCTCCCGGCTACCGATCTGGCCAATTATGCCTTCCGTAACACCGGCGACCTGCGGTTCGACGACGCCTCCGCCGCGTGGGGGCTCGGCGCGCCGCTGCGGAGCACCGGGGCGGCGTACGCCGATCTGGACAACGACGGCGACCTCGACCTCGTCACCAACAACGTAAACGAGTACGCGTCCATCTTCGAGAACCGCGCCGAGCGGCTGGCGCCCGGCGCGTATCTCCAGGTCGTTCTGCATGGAGCCGGCGCCAACACCGCCGGCATCGGCGCGCGGGTGACGCTCTACGCCGGCGTCAGCCTGCAGGTCGCCGAGCAGATGCCCATGCGCGGGTACCTCTCCAGCGTCTCGCAGGTCCTCCACTTCGGGCTGGGCAACCGGGAGGCGGTCGATTCCCTGCGCGTCCGCTGGCCCGACGGCCGGTCGCAAACCCTCCGGAACGTCGCCGGTAACCGGCGGATCGAACTGCGTCAGGAAGAGGCCGAGGCGGCCGAGGCGGCGGAGGCGCCGGCGCCGCTGTTCGAGGCGACGCGCGCGCCCATCGACTTCACCCACCGGATGGCCGGCGCGGTCGACGACTTCCGCCGGCAGCCCCTGATGGTCGAGCCCGCCTCGTTCGACGGTCCGCCCCTCGCCGCCGGCGACGTCGACGGCGACGGCCTGCCCGACCTCTTCGTGGGCGGCGGCGGCGGGCAGGCCGGGCAGGTGCACCGGCAGCGCGCCGGCGGACGCTTCGAACGGCTGCCGACGCCCGACTTCGAAGCCGATCGCTACGCCGAGGACACCGCGGCCCTCTTTTTCGACGCCGACGGCGACGGCGACCTCGACCTGTACGTGGGCAGCGGCGGCTACGGCCTGCTCGCACCCGACGACGAGACGCTCCAGGACCGGCTCTACCTCAACGACGGACGCGGCCGGCTCACCCGCCGCCCCGACGCCCTGCCGGCGATGCGGACGAGCACGGGCGCCGTGGCGGCCGGCGACGTCAATGGCGACGGCGCGCTCGACCTGTTCGTGGGCGGCCGCGTCGTGCCCGGCCGCTACCCGGAGCCCCCGCGCAGCTATCTGCTAGTCAATGACGGCAACGGCCGCTTCGCCGACCGCACCGCGGACGCCGCCCCCGGGCTGGAGCGGCCCGGTATGGTCACCGACGCCGCCTGGCACGATCTGGACGGCGACGGCACGGACGAACTCGTCGTGGTGGGGTCCTGGATGCCCATCCGGGTTTTCGAGCGAGCCGACCGGGGGCTGGTCGATGCCACGGCGCGCTATTTCGACGCGCCCCGCTCCGGATTGTGGACCGCACTCCGGATCGCCGATCTGGACGGCGACGGGCGCCCCGACCTCCTCGCGGGAAACTATGGGACCAATACGCAGCTCCAGGCGCCGGTGGAGCTGTATTTCAGCGATTACGACAACAACCGCACCGTCGACCCCCTCCTCACCTTCCCCGTACAGGGCGTCCCGTACCCGTTTCCGACGCTGGAGGAGCTGCGGACGCAGGCGCCCTCCCTAGCTTCCCGCTTTCCCGATCACGGGACGTACGCGGGCGCAACCCTCGCCGACATCCTGTCGCCCGAACAGCAGGCTGCCTCGACGCCGCTCGAAGCCAACACCCTGGAGACGTCGCTCTTTCTGGGCACCGCATCCGGGCGGTTCGTGCAGCGAGCATTGCCTATCCAGGCCCAGTTTGCACCCGTTTTCGCGATCGAGACGCTGGATGCGGACGGCGACGGCGCGCTCGACCTCCTCCTGGCCGGCAACCTGAACGAAGCGCCCATCCGGCTCGGAAAAAACGACGCCAGCTACGGCGTCCTCCTCCGGGGCGACGGCGCGGGCGGGTATTATTACGTGCCCCAACCCGAATCCGGATTGGGGCTCCGGGGTGAGGTCCGCAGCATCGTCCGGGTGGGTGAAATGCTCCTGTTCGGCCGCAATCGGGGGACCCTGCTTGCCTATCGGCCGGCGCGGTGAGACGCCGGCGGCCGGCGGTCTTTCCCGGAGCGTCTGGCGGCGCATCCGCCAGCGAGTTTTTCTCGCTCGGAAGCTGGCATTTATTTAATTCAGTTCTTAACGTTTGCACAGATACGACGAAACGACCCTACCGTATCTCAACCCATTCCCTTTGCAAGCACGTTCCGCAAAGGCCCTCCACGTGCCGTCTCATTAGGCCCATCCATTCCGGGATCAGGCTTGTTCCGCTGATCGCGCAGTAGATGCCCGGCATCCACCAATCATGCCGGGATTGTGCTTCCGGAGTGCGCTTCCGATGAGTTGGTTTTGTATCGCTTACTTAAGGACAAACCCGTTCAACACACAGGCTTGCCATGCGAAAAGCTACACCTACGCCATGCCTCCACCTCCCATCCCGGCGGCACCACCAGCGAACGCTGATACCCGATGTCGGCAAAATCTGCGCTGCGCTGGTAGCGCTTTTATTCGTATTCGGAGTGGGAACGTCACCGGTTTTTGCGCAGCATCAGGTCTCGGGACGCGTCACCGACGCTGAAGACGGCACGAGCCTGCCCGGTGTAAACATTATCGTGAAAGGCACCAACATCGGTACGGCGACCCGTTCAAGCGGCGATTTTAACCTCACGGCCCCTTCGCCCAATGACACACTGCTGCTTTCGTTCGTCGGTTACGAGTTCCTGGAAGTCGCGATCGAAGGCCGCGCCCAGATCAACATCACGCTGGAGCGCAGCATCACCTCGCTGGATGAGGTAATCGTGAGCGTGCCGTACGGCACGCAGACCGTCGCGACGACCACGGGTTCGATCAGCCAGATCTCCGGCCAGGCGCTCGAGGCGATGCCCATGCCGAACCTCACGCAGGCCCTCCAGGGCACCGTGACGGGTCTGATCGGCGTGACCCCGAGCGGCTCACCGGGCCGGGACGACGCGAACCTGTTGATCCGCGGCGTCTCGACGCTGGGCGACAACTCCCCGCTGATCGTCATCGACGGTATTCCGGGGCGCCAGGGCGGCCTTTCCCGCATCAATCCGGCGGATGTCGAAAGCGTAACGGTGCTGAAGGACGCGTCGGCCGCCATCTACGGCTCCCGCGCGGCCAACGGCGTCATCCTGGTCCGGACGCGCCGCGGAACGGTCGGCAAGCCGCAGCTTGCGATCAATGTGGAACGGACGATGGCCTCGCCGGCCGTCATCCCCGAAATGGCCGACGCGGCGACGTACATGCAGATGCTGAACGAGATCGACATCTCGCGCGGCAACCCCGAGCGGTACTCGGCGGACCAGATCCAGGCGCATAGCGGCAATGTCGATGGCTCGTGGAGCACGTTCAACACCGACTGGTACGACGTGGCGATGAAGAGCCATGCGGATGCCTACAACGCCACCACCTCCCTCACGGGCGGCACCGAGACCTTCCGCTACCGCGCCTCGCTCGAAGGATCGACGCAGGAAGGCATCCTGGTGAACACCGGGGTCGGGTACGGCCAGGTGGGTTTCCGGAGCAACCTCGACGGAAATATCACCGACAACCTGACGCTCGCCTTCAACCTGCACGGCCGGCTCGAGAACCGCGACCGGCCGGCCTGGACGCGCGACATCGACCGCGCCGACTGGGAGCTGCTCCAGCGCGGCAAACCCAACGAGCCGGCGTTCTGGCCCAACGGCCTGCCCGGGCCGGCGCAGGAAAACGGCGTCAACCCCGTCGTCGCCGACCAGACCGGCTTCGACAACCGGAAGACGTACTATTTCCAGAGCAACATGACCCTGGAATACAACGTGCCCACCGTTCCGGGCTGGAGTTTCGACGGCACCGTGGCGTACGACCAGACGTTCGAAAACTACAAGCGGTGGCAGCAGCCGTGGACGCTGTACAACTGCTCGGCGGACTGCGCCGGGCCGGATGACCTCGTCGCCACGCGCGAAGGCGTCCCCGAGCCGCGGCTGACGCAGAACGACCTGACGGCGCAGGACATCCTCCTGCGCGCCACGACGCTCTACGAACGCACGTTCTCCAACGTCCACAACGCCAGCCTGCTGCTCGGCACGGAGTACCAGTCGTCCGAGAGCGAGTCGCTGTTCCTGTTCCGCCGCTTCTTCCTGAGCGATCAGGTCACCGAATTGTTCGCCGGCGGCACCAACGAGCAGAACCTGTCCGGCACCAGCACCGCCGCGGCCCGTCTGAATTTCTTCGGGCGCCTCAACTACAACTTCCAGCAGAAATACCTGCTGGAACTCGTCGCCCGCTACGACGGCTCGTACATCTTCCCGGAAGATGACCGGTTCGGGTTCTTCCCGTCCGTCTCCGCCGGCTGGCGTCTTGAGCAGGAAGACTGGTTCCGCGCAGCGACGGGCGACTTCTTCGACCGCCTCAAGCTGCGCGCCGCGTACGGGCAGACCGGCAACGACCGGATCGAACCGTACCAGTTCCTGTCCACGTTCGGATTCGGCAGCGGACCGTTCGTGTACGGCGACGGCCTCGGCCCCCGCATCTCGCCGACGCGCGTGCCCAACGAGCGCATCACGTGGGAAGTGGCCACCCAGTTCGACATCGGCATCCAGGGCGGTATCCTGGACGAACGCCTGTCCTTCGAACTCACCTACTTCAACCACTTCCGCGACAACATCCTGTGGTTCCGGAACGTGGCCGTCCCCCAGACGACCGGCTTCGCGCTGCCCCGCGAGAACATCGCCCAGGTCCGCAACAAAGGCTTCGAGGCTGAGGCGTCCTTCACGCAGCGCTTCTCCGAGAAGTTCACCCTGCACGGCGGGGCAAACATCACGTTCGTTGGCGACGAGGTGGAGTTCTTCGACGAACCGCTGGGCGTCCTGCCCTACCAGCAGAACACCGGCCGCCCCTGGAACACCGGCCTCTATTACCTGGCGGACGGCATCTACGACGATCAGGCTGAAGTCGATGCCAGCCCCCACTTCAGCGGTGCGCGCGCCGGCGACATCCGGTTCGTGGACTATAACGAGGACGGCGTGATCAACGGCGACGACCGGGTTCGTGTCGATGAAAACGGTACGCCCGACATCATCGGGGCCTTCAACATCGGCGCCGCCTTCGGCCGCTTCGACGTAAACCTCCTCTTCCAGGGCGCCGCGAAGGTGAAACAGTACGTGCTCTCGGGCGCGGTAGGCGAATTCGGTAACTACTTCCAGGCCTTTACCGAAGACCGCTGGACGCCGGAAAACACGGACGGCACCAACCCGCGCGCATGGAATCGTACCGAACCGTACTGGTCGAACCAGGCCAATACCTTCTTCCTCCGGGATGCGAAATACCTGCGCCTGAAGGTTGCCTCCCTGACCTATTCGCTACCCGAAAACGTGCTGACCCGACTCGGCGGCATGAGCCAGGCCATGGTGTACCTGAGCGGACGCAACCTGCTTACGTTCTCGCCGCTCAAGATCATGGATCCTGAACTCCGCAACGCCGCGGCCCAGGAATACCCCAACGAGCGCGCCATCACGGTCGGTCTGCAACTTGGATTCTAGGAATCGGATAGGAAGCGCCTCTGGCGCACCTGTCCCGACTCGGATAAACCAACGATATCCCATGAAAATCAGAACCTATATCCTCAGCGTAGCGCTCGGCAGCCTCGCGTTGATCGGGGGCTGCGACAGCCTGAACCTCGACCCGCGAAGCGAACTGAGCAGCAGCGCCGTATGGAGCGACGCCGCCCTTACGGAAGCGTACCTCAACCAGATCTACAGCGCCACGGGATACGGCTACGGAAACCCGCTTCCGGGCGCCGGCATCGTGGACGAGACGATCTACACGCACAGCAGCGACACGGACGCGAACCTGGCCTCGACGCTGACGCCGGAAAACCGCGGACAGTGGAACCGGACCAACAACCCGAACAACTCGTTCGAGCACCTGTCGTGGCAAAACGTGTATTCCTCGATTCGTGATCTCAACGTGTTCATCGAAAACGTCGATGCGGGCACGGTCCTACCCGACGCCGAGAAAACCGCGTTTCTGGGGGAAGCGTATTTCCTCCGCGCGTTCTTCTACCACAACCTGCTGAAGATGTACGGCGGCGTCCCGATCATCGAAACGGTGTTTGAACTGGGCGGGGATCTGGAGCAGTACCAGGTTGCGCGCAACACGTTTGCCGAGACCGTCGATTTCATCGTCGCCGACCTCGACCGTGCCGCGACGCGCCTCTCGCTCGCGGGCCGGCGGACCGGCGCCGCCTCCCAGGGCGCCGCGCTCGCGCTGAAATCCCGCGTGCTGCTGTTTGCCGCCAGCGACCTCTACAACCAGAACCCGTCAGGCTCCGAACTGACCGGCTACACCAGCGGCGACCAGATGCAGCGCTGGCAGGCCGCGAAAGACGCCGCCCAGGCCGTCATGGATCTCGGCATCTATAGCCTGGAATCGGCGCCTACCCCGGATGCCTACCACGACATCATCTTGCGGGGCGGCGGCTCGGAACTCATCTGGGCCCGGTACTTCAGCGGCACGGGGACCGACACCCACAACCACGGCCTGTGGGTCAGCCCGAACGGCTACAACTCCTGGTCCGGCGATACCCCGCTCCAGAACCATGTCGACGCCTATGAAATGGCGGACGGCTCCGAGTTCAGCTGGGACGACCCGGCGCTGGCGGCCAATCCCTATGCGAACCGGGACCCCCGCTTCGAAGCCAACATCCTGCACAACGGGAAGACGTGGCGCCCCCGCACGGGCGGTGCCACCAGCGTCGACCCGGTCGGCGTGATCCAGACCGGCTGGTATGAGGTATCCGGCCAGTCCAACCTGCGTCCGGGTCTCGACACCCGCGAAGGTCCCATCCAGAACTGGAACGGCACACGCTCCGGATACAACATGGCCAAGTTCCTCGACCGGAACCTCGTTCCGGACGCGCAGCAGCACTTCAATCCGTGGATTCATATCCGCTATGCGGAGATCCTGCTGAACTTCGCGGAAGCGTCGGAAGAACTCGGCCAGAGCGGCGACGCCTTGACGGCGCTGAACGAGGTCCGTTCGCGCGTCGGCATGCCGGATGTGCCTGCCGGCGGGAGCGGCGACGGACGCACTGTCCTGGACCGGATCCGGCAGGAACGTCAGATCGAGCTGGCGTTCGAAGGCCACCGCTATTTCGACGTCCGCCGCTGGATGACCGCGCCCGAAGTGTACACCGGGACCAACAACGGCATCCGTATCACCGGCCGGCTGGACCCTAACGGGGAGGTGCTCGTAACGGAGAAATACCGGTATGAATACCAGGTCGTGCCGCTCCAGAACAAAAGCTGGGACGACCGCAACTACTTCGTGCCGATCGACCGCGCCGAGATCGATCGAAATCCGGCTCTCATCCAGAATCCGGGTTATAACTGATAACGGCTTCCCCCGTGGCGCCCGTCGGGTTTCCGACGGGCGCTCGTATGGGAGTGTGGGTGCCGTGATGAGGGTCTGAAAAGATGCCTCGCATGCACCCACACTCCCATACGCATTTTTGCGGTATCCCCATGGCCACGCTCCAACGCCTCGTCCTGATCCTGCTCGCCGGCTGCCTGTCCGCCTGCTCCGGCGCCGCCGGCCTCACGATACGCGACGTGCCGGCAAACGGATACGACCAGACGCTCAACTACGAATTCCAGGCACAGGTCTACGAAGACGCGCAGGGAAAATGCAAACGGATGGTGGTCCGCGTCCGCCCCATCAACAAGGTGTACTGGAAAACGCCTCCGCCCGACCGGCTCCAGCTCTACGACGACGACTGCTACAGCCCCATCCGGTTCGAGCGCATCCAGTACCTGGCCGGCGGAGCCGGGGGCATCGTCCGTCTTTCGGGTCCGCAGGTGAACCTGTTCTGGAGCGAGCAATTTCGCCTGCAGGACGAACTGCTCGGATGGCTCTGGCGGCAGGGGATCGGCTGAGCGGTGCGCTCAGGTCGATGTGGCTCCCCACGCCGGCGCCGGCCGGCCCATCCAGATCCACGCGATGTAGTCCACCAGCGGCGGCTCGCCGCCCAGCTCCCGGAGCCGCTTGTTCACCTGGCCGCGATGATACAGGCTGTGCATCGCAAGCTGCGCCAGCGTGTCGCCCAGCGTCGTCATCTCCGCCTCCTTGCCCCGGCTGCGGGCGAAATACTTGACCCACGGCAGGGGATTCGGCGTCAGCAGGTCGTCTTCATCCAGTTCGTCGACCACCGCCACGATCCGCTGATGGATCGGGCGGCACCAGGCGTATAGCGGGGGCAACGAAGCAAACGCGCTCGCCTCCCGAAATACGACCTCGCGCTTCTCCCACACGCTGCAAAACGCGTCCTGGGTGAAGTGAATATGAAAGAGCAGCCCACGGATCGCCGCGTCATCCGCCGCGGCGTCGCAGGCCGACACGGCGTTCCATACTTCGGCGTCGGCCCATTGCATGTGGGTGTGGAAGTCGCGGATCAGGTCGAGGGTGTACATGCGGGATCGGGAATCGGGGGCTACTTCAGGATGGCGAAATCGGTCCATTCGAGGCTTTCGAAAATCTGGGCGGCCGCGCCCGATGACTCGGGCAGGTAGGTGCCCTCGACCTCGTAGGTCTTGAGTTCCTGCGCCAGATCTTTCAGCGGCGCGAATTCGTCTTTCAGCGTCTGGGTCTCCGAGGAGCCGGTCGGCCAGTAGCGGGCGCGGTCGGCGTCCGTCTTGATGGCGAAGATGAGCAGGTAGCGGCCGGCGAGTTCGCCACGGACGCCCTTGTAGTAGAGCAGATCCATGCCGGGAATCTTGTTGACGACGGCGGGATGCAGCTTGTCGCGCACGAAGCGCTCGAAATCCTCGCGTTTCTCGGGGATGATGTGGATGTAGTGCACGCCGAGCAGCTCGACCTGCGGGAGCTTCTTGATCTTGTCGGCGCCAATCAGTTCAAAATCCGTATACCCGCCGCTGGCAGCGATGTACTCCGGGGAAAGGGTCGTCGCCGGCCCGAGCTTCTGGCGGATGCTGTCGGAGAAACCCATCCCGGCGATGGCCGGCATCGAGGCCTGGCGCGCCTTCGCCGTCCGGAAGCTCCAGACCTGCCAGTACCGCCCCGCCCCCTTGCCCCGGTCCGCCCGGAAGAAGTGGGCTTCGGTATTTTTGCCGAGGCCTTTCCACGCCGGCATGACCCGCGTGAGCACGTCCTGCTCGAACGCCTCGGCGTCGATGCCGGGCTTGACGAAGGGCGTGTTCACGACGAGCACCTCGCCGAGCTGGACTTTCTGGGCCGCGGCCGGCGAAGCGGCGGCGAAAAGGACCGCCAGGGCGATCACGATACGAAGGAGGATGTGGTTGGCTTTCATGGGGTATGGGGCGTCAATTCAGGAACGCGTAGCTCAATTTAACCAAAAACACGTTCGTTGGAATAATACCGAATGTATCATCGATTTGCCCGCCTATCGAGCGGTCGTACGGCGAATCGAACCACGGCGCGAGCGGGTTGAGGACGTCGTCGGTGCGCCGGCCGTGGGTCCAGACGACAAACAGCGTCGAGCCCGGCCGGTATTCCCAGCGGAGCACGACGTTCGAGGTCAGCGTGCTGAACGCGAACTCGTTCCGCTTCGGGTAGGCATCGAACGGCACGAGGGTGTCGCGGTCGCGCAACAGTTCGAACGTGTCGTACCGCCCGCGCGCCAGAAAAAGCTGACTGTAAACCTGAACGGACAGCTTCGGTGTAAAGGTGACGGTGCTGCGCAGGGTGAGGTCCATCGAGCGGGTATCCCGCCGGCCGAAGACGGAGGCGTAGTACCGATCGGCCGCCAGGGGCGCCCGGCCGGCGAAGGCGGCATCGAGCTGGCCCCGGTCGTCGAAACGGACGAAGTCGGTCGACGCCAGATCCGGATTGCCGGACTCGCCGCCGATCAGCCAGCCGGTGTCCGTGTCGCGAAACGCCTCGTTGGCCGCCCAGGCCACCACATCGTCCTCCCAGACCCCGTCGACCGTGCCCGAGAGCGACACGCGCGAGCCCAGCGTGGCCATGCCGCCGAGACCGAAACCGTAGAGCCGGCCTCCGTTGTCGACGCGCGACAGCATCACCGAGGGCTCTACCTGCCACGCGCGCCGCTGGTCGGTGGCCACCTCCGCCTCGAATCCGAGCACGAAGGGTTTGACCCACGGCAGCTGGCCGCGTGTTTCGTAGATATCGTAGCCGCCGAACACGTTCTCGAACAGCGCCGACACGTTGAACTGCCGGAAGCCCTTGAGCAACCCCTGCAGCGAGAAATTATGGCGCTGCCCCAGATCGAGGCCGTTGCTGAGCGAGACCTGCTGCATCCCGAAGTCTCCGAGCGTCGCGCGGAGGAACGGGCCGAACGGCTGGCCTCCGTTGAGGTCGTAGGCCAGACGCAGCGGAAAGGCCACGTAGTTGTTTTGCCGGAGCAGCCCGATGTCCGTGATCACGAAGTGTTCGTCGAATCCCTCGGCCCCACCGAAGCCGGTGAACCGGCCGCGGCGTTTCCGCCAGAGCATCTTGCCGCCGAAGCCGTTTTCGGCGAACACATCGAATTCGGTCTGCCGGCGACGCGTCGTCCCGATAAAGCCTTCCACGCTGTACATGTTTTCGCGGAAGCGGAAGTCGTAGTCGATGCCGCTGAAGTAGCTGTGGAGCCGGCTGTCGTCTGCGCTGCCGGGCCCGCCGAAGCCGGTCACGATCGCACCAATGCGCGAGAAGTCGCCCAGCTGCTGGGTGACGCGGGCGACGCCGTATTGCTGCGACGGGTCGAAGTCGTCGCCGGTGGTCGCGCCGAGCAGCCCGAACGAGAGGCCGCTCTCGGTCCGCCCGGAGAGCTTCGCCGCCCCGATGATGGGGGCCTGCGCGCCGATGCGCCGGGTATAGGGCATCTGCGCGGGGCCCACGTCGAAGTCGTAAATCTGCATCCCTTCGAGGAAGAAGGGCCGGCGCTCCTGGAAGACGATCTCGAAGGCGGTGAGGTTGAGGACGGAGGGATCGGACTCGACCTGCCCGAAGTCGGGATTGATCGTGGCGTCGAACGTCACGTTGGGGCCGAGACCGACCTTGAGGTCGCCGCCGACATCGAGCGAGCGCTCGCCGACGCGATCCCCCGGCGACGCCGGATCTTCGTTGCGCTGGAGCCGGCTCAGGGTGTACGGGGTGATCTGGATGTTGCGCCGGGGATGGACGCCGTTGAGGTCGGTCAGCTCCCCGAACCGGGCGACGAGGTTGGTGCGCTCGCCGCGGGGGATGTAGGGCCACTCGGACTGCTCGCCGAGGCGCGGGATGACGCGGGTGAACTGGATGCCCCACGTCTGCTGCGGACGCTCCGGGAAACGGAGCATGCTGTAGGGGATGCGCATCTCGACCGTCCAGCCGTCCGGACCGATGCGCGGCGTGGCCAGCCAGATGGCGTCCCACGACAGGTCGCCGCCCGGGTTGGCGGCGTTCCCGAGGCCCGAACGCCGGTTGCTCGTCTGGATGGCGTCCATCTGCACGCCGGCGGCGTTGACGCCGAACGTGTAGGCCGTCTTTTTGTCGAAATACGAGTCGATCGCCACGAGGAACCAGTCGGCCCGGTTGTACTCGTCGCGCCGGCCGAGCGCCGCCTCGATGGCGGCGGGATTGTCGTCGAACAGGGTCGCGCCGACGTACAGGCTGCTCGATCCGTACACGACCCGCACCTCCGTCCGCTGCCCCGACGCCGCGCCGTCGACGGGTTCGAACTGGAGAAAGTCGGTCACGACCTCCGCTTCGGCCCATACCGGCTCGTCGAGGAAGCCGTCGACTTCGATGACGGCATCGCCGGCGGGGTGGGCGCGTAGCGAACGCGCGGGATCCTGGGTCTGCGGTGAAACGGCAAGCGCCGGGCCGGCGCAGCAGAGCGCGAGGCCGAAAACGTAGATTAGAGAGGCGGGGTAGGTCATGAATGCGCACGCAGAATGGTTTGCAAGCGAGCGTACCAAAAAAAGCGCTTTCCGTTGTTAAATGCTTGATAAACCTTGCAGGACGTCTCATCGACATTTCATCAACGCATGCTTCAGAACCGTGGCGCACGGTCGATCCTACTAGCACTTATTCTGCTCGCGCACTACGTGAGGGGCCGCCCCCGATGGCAACACCGATAGAAAACCCTTCGAACGCGCCGGCTCTGGACGATCCGCGCAGCCACATGAGCCACCTCGCGCAGGTGGTCACCCGCCTCCCGCACTTCATTTTCTGGAAAGATCGCAACTCCGTCTACTGGGGCTGCAACCAGCTGTTTGCGGAGATCGCCGGATTATCGTCGCCGGAAGAAATTATTGGAAAAACCGACCACGACCTTCCCTGGGCCGGTGAAGTGGCCGACTCTTACCGCAAGGACGACCGGCGAGTGATCGAAAGCGGAAAGCCGGAATACGAAATCATCGAACCCCTCCGCCGGGCGGATGGGAGCCTGGCCTGGCTCGTCACCAACAAAATCCCCCTCACGGACGCCGCAGGCAACGTCATCGGCATCCTGGGCACCTTCGAGGACATCACCCAGCACAAGGATCAGGCGGACGAGCTGCAGCGATTCCGGACGAAGCTGAAGCAGGTGATCAGCGAGCTGGAAGAAACCAATGCGCGACTCCTGAAGGCGGACCTCACGAAGAGCCAGTTCCTGGCCAACATGAGCCACGAGATCCGCACGCCGATGAACGGCGTCATCGGCATGACCTCGTTGCTGATGGATACGCCGCTCACGGATGAACAGCATGACTATGTAGAGATCATCCGTACGAGCGGTGAGTCGCTGCTGACGATCATCAACGAGATCCTCGACTTTTCGAAGATCGAAGCCGGCAAGCTCGTGCTGGAGCAGCAGGAATTCGACGTCAACACCTGTGTCTCGGAGGCCCTCGACCTCGTCTCGGCGGCGGCATCCGCCAAGGGGATCGAACTCCTCTACTATATCGATCCCTCCGTGCCGCCCGTGGTGGTGAGCGACATCACGCGGCTTCGCCAGATCCTGGTCAACCTGCTTTCCAACGCCGTCAAGTTTACGGAGCGCGGCGAGATCCTCGTCAGCGTGACCGCGCGCCTGCGCGAAAACGACAGGTATCGCTTCGAGTTTGAGGTCAAGGATACCGGCATCGGCATCCCGGCTGACCGCGTTGGCGTCCTGTTCGAGGCGTTCAGCCAGGTGGACGCGTCGACTACGCGCAAGTACGGAGGCACCGGCCTCGGCCTGGCCATCAGTTATCAGCTATCGAACCTGCTCGGCGGCGACATCCGGGTCGAAAGCGAACCCGGCCGAGGCTCGACGTTCCGGCTGAGCATCGTCGCTCCGGCTTCCGGCGAACCGGCCGGCAACGACATGGCCTGCCTCACGGGCAAACGGGTGCTGATCGTCGACGACAACGCGACCAACAGGCGGATCCTGGTCGAGCTGACGCGTTCGCGTGGCATGCATCCGGTGGCGGTGACGTCCGGTGTCGAAGCGCTCGCCCAGATCAACGCCGGCTCGGGCTTCGACGTAGCCCTGCTCGATTTTCATATGCCCGAGATGAGCGGGCTGGCGCTGGCGCAAACCCTGGCCCATCACGCCTGGGCCAGCACACTCCCCCTCGTCATGCTCAGTTCGATCGGGGAACGCCAGGCCGATACGGACGACCTCATCCCGCACTGGCTGACCAAACCGGTCAAGCCGGATCAGCTTTTCCGCGTGCTCTCGTCGATTTTTGGCGAGACGCCCCGCGCCGGCGCGAAAACGGTGGCTCGGCTGGAGTCGGACGCACCAGGCCGGCTGTCGGCCCTGCGCATCCTGCTCGCGGAGGACAACGTCATCAACCAGAAGGTCGCCACGCGCATGCTGGAACGGCTGGACTGCCGGGTCGACGTGGTCGCCAATGGCCTGGAGGTGCTCAATGCGCTCGAACAGCTCCGCTACGACGTGATTCTGATGGATATGATGATGCCCGAAATGGACGGGCTGGAAGCGACGCGGCAGATTCGGAGCCGGCCGCATGCCCATCAACCGTACATCATCGCGCTGACGGCCAACGCGATGGAAGACGATCGGAAGAAGTGCCTGGCCGCCGGCATGGATGCCTACCTCTCCAAACCCATCCGTGCCGACCAGCTGGAAGCGGCGCTCGTACATTTTAGCGAAATCCGGCTGGATCAGTTCGCCGGCTCGGCCGTGGACGCGTCCCCAACCTGACCTGCGCCTCATTCGACACGCGGCCCCATCGTGTCCGGTTTGCCCTTGAAGCCGAACCCTAGGAGCCGGCCATCGTCGCCGGCGTCACCACGCAATTCGTGGACACGAGCCGGCTCACGGCGTCGTACTACACTCGCCATGACATACGTTTGCACCCGGCGTGTTTTATTTATTACCTTTTCAGTAACATATAGGATTCGCGGCCGTACCCCTGCCTGACCGTCGCGCAGCGGGACCAGAAGCTCTCGGCCGGCGAGACGTCATCCCTGATGCCGACGTACACCGCCTATGCCGACGCCACCGTCCCTCGCCCGCTGGCTGCTCCTCACCGTGCTCCACCCTGTCGACCGAGCGCACGTGCTCGGCGATCTGGAGGAGACGTTTCGCTATCAGTTCAGGCGAGTGGGCGTCCGGCGCGCGCAACGCTGGTACTGGCATCAGGTCCTCCTGTCTTTTTTCCCGCTCTTGATGCGAGCGTTATACTGGAGCATGGCCATGTGGAAGAACCACCTCAAGATGGCGCTGCGCGCGCTGGGCAAACACAAGGGGTACGCGCTCGTCAACGGGCTGGGGCTCACGGTCGGGCTGGCCGGCTTCATCCTGATCGCGCTGTTCGTCCGGTTCGAGCTGAGCTACGACCGGTTCCACGAGAAGGCCGACCGCATCTTCCGGATCGCGAAGGAAGACCCCGATTCCAATTACCTCGGGACCAACCAATTCACTGTGACATCGGCGCCGCTCGCGCCGGCGTTGATGGACGAATTTCCGGAGGTCGAATACGCCACGCAGCTCGTCCCGGTCGACGCGTTGCTCCGCATAGCAGACGCGCGATTCAGCGAGAAGGGCCTGTATGCAACCGCGCATTTTTTCGACGTGTTTTCCTTCGAGCTGGTGGCCGGAGATACGCGCACGGCGCTGGCAGAACCCGGCTCGATCGTCCTGACCACCTCCCTCGCCCGGGCCTATTTCGGGGCGACGGATCCGATCGGCCAGACGGTCACGCGCCTGGAGTCGGGCCGTTCGCACTCGCTGACGGTCACCGGCATCGTTTCGGATCCTCCTCCGAACAGCCACATCTCGTTCGATTTTTTGCTCTCCATGCGCTCGTGGGATCGGTATGTAGAGCACCTCGCCAGAGGCGACTGGGACAGCAACAATTATCGCACGTATGTCAGTCTCCAGCCGGGATCCGATGTATCGGCGTTCGCGACCAACCTGGTGGCGCTGGCGCAGGACAGACTGGGCGAGATCGCGTATTACAAGGAGCAACCCGGTCGTATTCCGATTTACTTCCCGCAACCGTTGAAGGACATCCACCTGCGTTCGCATCTCAATTTCGAGCTGGGAGCCAATGGCGACATCCGGTACGTCTACCTGTTTTCGTGGATCGGATTCCTGATCCTGCTCATCGCCTGCATCAACTACATGAACCTGGCCACGGCGCGGTCCGTGATGCGGGCCAGGGAGGTGGGCGTGCGCAAGGTCATGGGGGCCAGGCGGGCCCAACTCGTCGGGCAGTTCTTGACGGAAACCATGCTGATCGCCGTCGTCGCGGTGGGACTCGCCCTGCTGCTCGTTGCGCTCTGCCTGCCGGCCTTCAACGCCCTGACCGCGCGTGAAATGTCATTCGCTTCGGGAGACCTGGACAAACTCGTGTTGACGGGAGTGGGTCTCGCCCTGCTTGTCGGCCTCATCGCCGGCAGCTACCCGGCGCTTTTGATGTCCGGACACGCCCCGCTGGGCGTGATGAAGGGCATCGTCGCCGGCAGGATGAGCGGGGCATCGTTTCGCAACGCCCTCGTCGTGGCGCAGTTCGCCGCGACGACGGTGCTTCTCGTGGCGACGATGGCCATGAGCCGGCAGATGCGCTACATCCAGACGGCACAAACCGGTGTCGATCGCGAGCATGTGCTATCCATCCCGATCGAGGATCCGGCCGCCAGGGAGCGCTACCCCGCGATGAAGTCCGCTCTGGAATCCCAACCGAACGTGCTGGCCGTGACGGGTGCCTGGTACAATCCTACACAGATCTCATCTCAATCCGGCACGCGTACCTGGGAGGGATCGCAGGAGGGCGATCACATCTCGGTATATCATATGCCCGTGCAGCCGGAGTTCTTCGACCTGTTTCGCATGGAACTCGTGGAAGGCCGTTTCTTCGGCGCGGACAGTGCAGCAGGGGCCGCGAACGCCATGGTGATCAACGAAACGATGCGGCGGCAGCTCGGGTGGGAGACCGCCGCAGGGAAATGGTTCACGTTCCGGAATCAACAATTCCAGATCGTCGGGGTGATGAAGGATTTCAATTTCCTCTCGCTCCACCAGGCCATCGAACCGCTCGCGTTTTACCCGGGCATCCCGAGGGATGTCGAGCGTGTGCTGGTCAAGGTGCGCCCGGATGGCCTCCCACAGACCCTCTCTGCACTCGAGAAGGCGTTCGCAACGTTCTCCCCCGAATATCCCTTCGCGTATGAGTTCCTGGACGACGCCTACAACAAGATGTACGAGACGGACGTCCGGCTGAGCCGCCTCATCGGCTACTTCACGGCGCTGGCGCTGTTCATCGCGTGCCTGGGATTGCTCGGGCTCACCACGTTCGTGGCGTCGCGGCGAACGAAGGAGATCGGCGTGCGCAAGGTGCTTGGTGCCTCGCTGGCCGACATCCTCGTGTTGCTCTCGATGCACTTCCTCAAGCTCGTCGCGTTCGGCTTCCTCGTCGCCATCCCGCTGGCCTATATCGGGGTGCGGCGCTGGCTGGAAGACTTCGCGTTCCAAATCGACGTCGGCCCCGGGTTGTTCGCGCTGGCCGGCGCGTGCGTGGCGTTCGTCGCCCTCGCCACGATCAGTATCCAGTCGGTCCGGGCCGCGCAGGCGGATCCGGTGGAGAGCCTGCGGTACGAATAGACGTACCCGGGCCACCGCAAGCTCGAAAAGAAGCGTGGAACGTGCGGGGGTATGGGAGTATGGGGGCTACTGCCGTAAGCCCCCACGCCCATACTCCCAAACCACCACATCCGGTCTTGCGCTCGGGCGACGAGCATGCGATCGCCCCCAGACTTCCTCTCTCCTGCGCGACAATTTGCACGCTCCGTGTTACATTAGATCCACGTTCCCTATCGACCCTATGCACGCGGGACTGGATACGCGGTACCATCATGCCAAATTACAACATCGACGCCAGGCAGGACATGACCTACGACGCCATCGTCATCGGCTCCGGAATGAGCGGAGGATGGGCGGCCAAGGAACTGTGCGAGGCGGGGCTCAAGACGCTCGTCCTGGAGCGCGGCCGCATCGTCGAACCCATCAAGGATTTCCCCACGATGAACCTGGAGCCGTGGGACTTCGAGCTGCGCGGAAGCCTCACGCCCGAGCAGAAGAAGAAACACTACAAGGGCATCCGAACGGGGTTCATCGGGGCGGCGAACGAGATGTTTTACGCCGACGACGAAGAGGATCCCTATACGGAAGTGAAGCCCTTTCTGTGGGTCCGCGCCCATCAGATGGGCGGGCGCTCGCAGCTCTGGGGCCGGCAAACCTACCGCTGGAGCGACCTCGACTTCGAGGCCAACGCGAAGGACGGCCACGGCGTCGACTGGCCCATCCGGTACCGGGACATCGAGCCGTGGTACACGTACGTCGAGAAGTACGCCGGCATCAGCGGCGAGGCGCTCGGCCTGCCGCACCTGCCGGACAGCCACTTCCTCCCGCCGATGGAGCTGAACTGCGTCGAGCAGGACATCCGGGCCCGCATCGAAAAGGCCTTCCCGGGCCGGCACATGACCATCGGGCGCGTGGCGCACCTGACGGAGCCGATGAACGGACGCGGCAAATGCCAGTCCCGTAACAAATGCAGCCAGGGATGCCCGTTCAGCGCGTTTTTCAGCAGCACCTCCGTCACCCTGCCGGCGGCGAACGCCACGGGCAACCTCACCGTCCGCCCCTTCTCCGTCGCCCACTCGATCATCTACGACGACGCGAAGGGGAAAGCGTCCGGCGTGCGGGTGATCGATGCCGAGACGGGCGAAATGGTGGAATACTTCTCCCGGATCGTCTTCTGCAACGCCTCCACCCTCAGCACGACGCGCATCCTGCTGAACTCTACCTCGAGCCGCTTCCCCAACGGCATGGGCAACGACAGCGGCGAACTGGGGCACAACCTCATGGACCACACCTACCGCGTCGGCGCGATAGGCCGGTTCGAGGGGTACGAGGACATGTATTACAAAGGCCGCCGGCCCAACGGCATCTACATCCCGCGCTACTGGAATGTGGATGAAAAGAGCCGCTCGGATACGTTCGTCCGTGGCTTCGGCTACCAGGGCGGCGCCAGCCGGGCCGGCTGGGGCGGCGGCGCCAACGTGGACGGCTTCGGCGCTGCGTTCAAGGACCAGCTGCTCACCGACCCCGGGCCGTGGACGTTCTTCATCACCGGGTTCGCCGAATGCCTCCCGTATCACGACAACCAGGTGACCCTCGACACCAACAGCCTCGACAAGTGGGGCCAGCCGACGCTCGCGATCGACTGCGAATACCGGGACAACGAGCTGGCGCTCAACCGGCAGATCGAAGTGGATGCGGTGGAGATGCTCGACAAAGCCGGCCTGCAGGACATCGTCGGGTTCAACAACCGCCACGAACCGGGCTACGGCATCCACGAGATGGGCACGGCGCGGATGGGGCGCGACCCAAAGACCTCCGTCCTGAACGCCACGAACCAGATCCACGCCGTCCCCAACGTCTTCGTGACCGACGGCGCCTGCATGACGTCCAACTCCTGCGTGAACCCCTCGCTCACGTACATGGCGCTCACCGTGCGCGCGGCGCACCACGCCATCGACGAAATGAAAAAAACCAACCTGTAAGGCCATGCAACGACGAGAAGCACTCAAAAAAACGGCCCTGCTGGGCGGCTCCGCCGCGCTGTCGACCTCGCTGCTCGGCCTCCTGCAGTCCTGCCAGCAGCAGCCCCGCCTCGGCTGGCAGCCGACCTTCCTGAGCGAGGATCACGCCCGGCTGGTTTCTTCGCTGGTGGATACCCTCCTGCCGGCCACCGACACGCCGGGCGGGCTGGATGTGAAGGTGGATATGTTCATCGACCTGGTGATGGGGAAGATGTACGACGCGGCCGGCCAGCAGCAGGCTGTGGCCGACATGGATGCGTTCAACGCGCGCAGCGCCTCCC